>JBOGYW010000001.1:0-67558 GCA_050696815.1 Solirubrobacterales bacterium
GGCCGGAAACCGCCACATCCGCATCGTCGAGGAGTTCGACCGCGCCAGCGTGCGCAAACGCCGCCCCGACGGTCCGAAGATCGCACTGCAGACCGACGGCGACTTCATCGGTCACTTCGACGAGGTTGTCTTCACCGCGCTGCCGGCGGCGCTGAACGTCGTCGCTTAGCTCGACGGGCCTTCCGGCTGGTTGCCCTGCGTCGTCAGCTTGTCGACCGAGTGGTCGAACAGCCACTTGTCGTTTTCCTTCTGCATGTAGACGGTACGAGTGATGTTCTCGCCCTGTTCCGCGGGCTGCTTGACGTTGAGTACCGCGACTCCGACCAGGCCCTTGCCGCCGGTCACCGTCGGGCGCAACAGACTTGAACTGCCCTGCGACAGGGCCTTGATCGCCTGCTCGCAGGTGACGTCTGACTTCGTGGCCTGCTTGCCGTATTTGATGAATAGCTTTTTGGCGTTCTCGGTTGCGAGCGCGCAGGCGGTCGCGCCGTCGCCCGTCGCGAACGCGGCGATGTACTTCAAGTAGGCGTCTTTTGCGGCGGCGGGAACCGGTCCGGCGACAGTCTCCTGCGCGTCGACCTGCCACTTGCCACCCTTGCTCTTAACCAGCATCACCTTGGTCTTTGCGGACTCTCCGCTGCGAATGCCCTGCTGCACGACTGTCACCTTGTCGCCCTTGGCGGTCGCGCTGAGCACCTTGACAGTCTTCTCTTCGGGGTGCTTGGCGAGGTATTTGGCCGAACCTTCGACGATCGCTATGCATGAGGCCGCGGCATCGGCATCGGCTGAAATCGACTGACGCAAGAAGTTCTTGGTCGTCAGTGCGCACGCGGTCTTGGCGTCGCCATCGGCGATCGCCGCCTGCCATTTCAGATACGACGCCTTGGCGTCGGCCGCCTTCTGCGACTCGCTTTCGCCGCAGCCAGAGAGCGCGAACACAAGCATGGCGACGACCAGCGCCGCGACAAAACGATTCCCCCAAATCATCAGTGGAAAAGACTAGCTGCCGGGCGTGACGCGGTAGGCGTCGAAGACCTTGTCCACCTGGCGCACGCGTTGCACGCATGCCTTGAGCGTGCCGGCGTCGGGGACTTCCACGACGAAGCGATCGCGCACCATCGGCGGATTGGTCACACAGCGAGCCTCAATGATGTTTACGCCTGCTTCGGAAAAGGCTCGAGATAGGTCCTCAAGCAGGCGGGGCCGGTCCCACGCTGATACCTCAAGCTCCGCACGGAAGGAGGCACTGTTGGCTCCAGCCCACTCAACCGTTACGAAACGCTCGGGGTTCTTGCTCAGCTGAACCGCGTTCGGGCAGTCCTCACGATGGACTGTGATTCCGCGGCCCAGCGACACATAACCCACGATCGGGTCGCCGGCCACCGGGCGACAGCACTTGGCCATGCGCACCATCACGTCGGTAGCGCCGTCGACCGTGATGCCGTAGGTGCCACTGGTCGCGACCGGCTTCGGCGTCGTCGGTTCCTTCTTGTCAGAGATTGGTGCGTCGTCGACCGCGGCCTCCCCCGCCTTCAGGCGGTTCATGACCTTCTCGATCACCATCTCCGGGCGGATTTTGCCCTGGCCGATCGCGATGTAGAACTCTTCGGATTTGCGGAAGCCGACTTCGCGCATCACCTCGGCGAGCATCGCGCTGCCGGTGATCTTCTGTGACGGCAGGCCCTTCTTGCGCAGGCCTTCCTGCAGCAGGTCACGCCCGCGGTGCTCGGAGCCCTCGCGCTGCTCGCGCTTGAGAAACGCGCGGATCTTATTGCGGGCACGCGTCGTCTTGACCAGCGCGAGCCAGTCGCGCGATGGACCGCGCTCCTGCTTGGAAGTGAGGATCTCGACGATGTCGCCGCTCTGCAGCTTGTAGTGCAGCGGCACGATCTTGCCGTTGACCTTCGCGCCGACGCAGCGGTGACCGACGTCGGTGTGCACCGCGTAGGCGAAGTCGAGCGGCGTCGAGCCGGACGCCAGCGATTCGACCTCGCCCTTCGGCGTGAAAACGAAGACGTCGTCGTCGAACAGGTCGATCTTCAGGTTTTTGACGAACTCATCGCTGCCGTCCGCCGCTGCGGGGTCTCCGACGAGGCGGCTAACCCAGTCGTTGTTCTCGCTCGCGAACGAGGCCGTGCGCGACTCGCCGCCGCCGTAGCCGCGGTTCTTGTACACCCAGTGGGCCGCGACGCCGTACTCGGCGATGTCGTGCATCTCCCGGGTGCGGATCTGGATCTCCAGCGGCCGGCCTTCGGGCCCAATCACCGTCGTGTGAAGAGCCTGGTACATGTTCGACTTCGGCATCGCGATGAAGTCCTTGAAACGACCGGGCAGCGGCTTCCAGATGCTGTGCACGATGCCGACGGCGCCGTAGCAGTCCTTCACGCCGTCGACGATTACGCGCATCGCGGTCAGGTCGAAGATCTCGTTGAACTCGCGGCCCTTCTTCGTCATCTTCACGTAGATCGAGTAGAAGTGCTTGGCGCGACCGGTGATCAGCGACGTGATGCCGCTCTCGGCGAGTTGTCCCGCGAGGTACTCGCCGGCCTCTTCCACGTAGTCCTCGCGCTCGTCGCGCTGTTGGCTGACCAGCGCCTTGATCTCGGCGTACTTGCGCGGGTGCAAGGTCGCGAACGCAAGGTCCTCGAGCTCCCACTTGATCGCGTGGATACCCAGGCGGTGTGCGAGCGGCGCAAAGATGTCGAGCGTCTCGCGCGACTTCTCGATCTGCTTCTGCTTCGGCATCGCGCCGATCGTGCGCATGTTGTGCAGCCGGTCGGCGAGCTTGATCAGGATGACCCTGATGTCGGCGGCCATCGCCACCATCATCTTGCGGTAGTTCTCGGCCTGTGCCTCGTCGCGGCTCTTGAAGGTGATTCCGGTCAGCTTGGTGACGCCGTCGACCAGCCCGGCGATCTCCTGACCGAAGTGGTCGCGGATCTCGGCCAGCGTGGTCGAGGTGTCCTCCACGGTGTCGTGCAAAAGCGCGGCGCACAGCGTCGCCGTGTCCAGGCGCATGCCGACGCAGATCTTCGCGACCTCGACCGGGTGCACGACGAACTCCTCGCCGGTGCGACGCACCTGCGTGTCGTGGCGGCCGGCCGCAAAATCGAAGGCCGCGTGGACCAGGTCGATGTCGACCGGCTCGGCGGTCTCGCCGGAGTGCTCTTCGATCACAGCGAGCAGCTCGTCGAAACGAGCGCGGGTGTTGGGTTCGACGTTGGTCGTGATCGTCGGCTTCGCCGGGACCTTGGCGCCCTTGCCGTTCAGCCCATCGACCGGGCCGCCCTCGATCGGCGCAGCGCCACGCGAGCGCGAGCCATCGTGCGCTACGGAGCGCCTGGTGTCGGTTCTTGGGCTATCTGGCGGAGCCATGTCGTCGATTCCTCTCTATACGCACTATAGGAGCGGAATGTCTCGGAAAGATCAAGCTCGGTCTTGGCGGCCGAAGCCACCTCTATTGCTTCGACAGCTTGGCCGTCGCCGATAACCCTGACAAGCGAAAGTTCGCGCAAAGTGCGTACCGCCTGGGCGGCGATGCGAGCGGACGGCGTCACCGCCTGCAACGCGGGACCAAGCGTCTCCCAGCCGGGATCGCCGGAATCCTTGACCGCGCGGAACACTCCGACCACGTGCGGGCGGTCGAGCAGCAGGTCGGCGCCACGCCCGGCGATCACGCGCACAGTCGGCGCGTTCCAGGCCACGACCACGTGTGCGGCCTTCACGCCGGCGAGCGCGGGCACGGGCGGCGGCTCCGCGAGCACGGCTCGCTGCCAGCTACCGGCGGCAAGCCGCTCGTCGCCGTAGCCGAACACCTGCAGCCCGGCGAGCGAGGGCACGATCTGTGCCAGCGCCCGCATCACCGGACGCCACTCAACCGGGTCGTTGACGACGACCACGGCGTCATCCGTAGCGCCGGCGAGTTCCACGATCACCGCAAGCGGCGAATCGCCGCGGCGGTCGATCGCCGTGTCGAGCTCGAGCGCCTCGGGCGCCGAAAGCGTGCCGGGGTCGATCGTCAGCTCACGGATGAACTCAAGCTCCCAGTCGACCGGGTCTGTGCCAGGTACTTCGCTGAGCGCGACAAGCTTCGCCTGCGGTTCGACGTTGCCGCGGAACTCATTGCGCGAGAGCTTGACGGCGATGTTCACGAGCGGTGCGGCATCGCCGCTCGCAACGGCCGTGGGCCAGCTGAACGCCACGACGCCCGCGCGGCCGCCGCGACCGGCGACGCTGAGGCGAAAATGCTGGCCGCTGTCGCCCATCTTGCGCAGGTCGGCGACCCGCACCGCGGGCAGCAGCACCTGCGGATCCGGGTTCGCGGCGCCGAACGGTCCGAGCGCGGACAACGCGTCAACCGCGTCGAGTGTGAGCTGCGCCGGCTCGCCGACTGCGTCGACGCGGACGCGCGGCCGCAGGTCGTCGTGGCTGAGCGCTCCCGCCGCGTGCTGTTGCAGCCGTTCGCGGAACCTCCCGAGTTTGGACTCGTCCAGCTCGACGCCGGCCGCGGCCTTGTGGCCGCCGAAGCGCCGCAGCAGGTCGCTGCAGTCGGCCAGTCCCGCGTGCAGGTCGTAGACGCCGCCCGATCGACCAGACCCGGCCGCCACACCGTTTTCGATCGCCAGCGCCACACAGGGCCGGTGAAAGCGCTCCGCGATACGCCCGGCGATGATGCCGAGCACGCCGGGGTGCCAGCCCTCCTTGGCGACGACGATCGCAAAGCGGTCGCGCTGCTGCCGCGCCTGGGTTTCGGCCTCTTGCTGGATCGTCTGCTCGATCTCGCGTCGCCGCGCGTTCGCGCCGTTGAGATCGTGCGCGAGCTCGTCGGCGCGCTGTTCGTTGGTCGTCAGCATCAATTCAACGGCCGGCTCGGCCGAAAACATCCGCCCTGCCGCGTTGATCCGTGGGCCGAGCGCATAGCCGAGCGACCCGGAGTCGAGTTTCAGTTGATCTGCGCCGGCAACGCGTATCAAGGCTCGGAGCCCCGGCCGCAGCGTCTGGCGCAGCGCTACAAGGCCGCGTTGCACGAGCGCGCGGTTCTCGCCCTGCAGTGGCACGACGTCGCAGACGGTCGCCAGCGCGACGAGTTCGAGCTCATCGTCGATCTCCGACGGATCTCGACCCACCTGCCCGAGCAGCACCTGGGCGAGCTTGAAGGTCGTCGCCGCAGCGCAGAGATTCGGGTGTGGGTACTCGCCCATTGCCGGGTGCACGACCGGGGCATCCGGCAGCTCGGCGCCGATCGTATGGTGGTCGCAGATCGCCATGTCGACGCCGATCGAGCGCGCGTACTCGACCTCCTTGACCGAGCCGATGCCGCAGTCGACGGTGACGATCAGGTCTACGCCGTCGGCCGCAAGCCGGTCGATCGCAGGCACCGAAAGCCCGTAGCCATCCTCAAAGCGGCTGGGAACGTGCCAGGTCACATTCGCGTCGAGGCGCGCGAGTACGCGCACCAGAATCGCCGTCGAACAGACTCCGTCGACGTCGTAGTCGCCGTGCACCGCGATGCGCGAGCCTGCCTCTAAGTGCCGGGCGATCGCCGCCGCGACCGCATCCGCCCCGGGAAGCAGCGAAGGATCGAGCAGCTCGCCGGGTGCGAGGAACGTGCGCGCCGCCGCTAGATCGCCGAGGCCGCGGCGGACAAGCGTCTGCGCGGCGAAACTGTGCAGCCCGAGCTGTTCGGCCAAAAGCTCGACCGCCGCGGAATCGCAGGCGGGAAGCTCGATCAGCGGATCGTCGGGCGCGATGTCGTCGGGCAGCGAAGCGGCGGTGTTCGGCGTCGGCTCAGTCACCAAACCAGCCTACGCCGCGCGCTTGACAGACCTACGAAGAGGCTGCTTCTTTGCGCAGGCCGATGAAGTACGAGATTCCGAGGCCGATCAAAGTGCCCGGAATCGCAATAAAGGCCTGGATCAAATGCGTGTCGTCCGTGCCGGGCACGTGGAACCCATTGACGATGAAGCTGAAGATGAATGCGCCGGCGACCGCGGCGACGAACGCGCCGACGATCCCGCCCCAGAACTTGTCCGGCAGGTAGACCGTGAAGTGCCACAGCGCAATACCCATCATCACCCATGCAAGTGCGCTCATATCTCCCCCTAACGCCCGTGCTTTCTGCGGGCGCGCGCTGCGCGGCGCTCCGCCTTGGTGGTCGGTCGCGAGACGGCGCCTGTCGCCGACGTCGCCACCTCTTCCTCTTCTGCGGCCGCTTCTTCAATCTCTTCGGCGACCTCGTCGACCGACGCGTCGCCGATCGCCAGGTCCTCGTCGGTGATCGGCTGCAGCGTCGCCGAGTTGACGGCTACGCCACCGATCGTCTCGATCGCGAACGGCGGTACGACGCCGCCGTTCTCTTCGGCGATGCGCGTGGCGCGCTGCTTGTAGATCGGCTCGCGTTCCTTCCAGTGCGTCAGCACCGGCGCGGCGATGAAGATCGATGAGTAAGTACCGGAAATCGTTCCGATCAACAGCGCGAAGGCGAAGTCCTGCAGCGTCGAGCCGCCGAAGATCAGCAGCGCGAGCACCGGCAGCGCGGTGACCAGCGAGGTCGCCAGCGAACGGGTCAGCACCTCGGACATCGAGCGGTTGACGATCTGGCTGAACGCGGCGCGCGGCATGCGCGGCAGGTTTTCACGGATGCGGTCGAACACGATGATCGTGTCGTACAGCGAGAATCCGAGAATCGTCAGCAATGCCGCGACCGTGGCACTCGTCACCTCCCGGTCGAGCAAGGCGTAGACACCCAGTGTGATCAAGATGTCGTGCGACAACGCGATCAGGACCGGGATCGAGAACTTGAAGCTGAATCGCAGCGACACATAGCCGCCGATCACGATCAGCGAGAAGATGATCGCGATGATCGCACTGCGCGCGACCACCTGACCGAAGGTCGGTCCGACGCTGTTCACTTCGAACTGCGTATCGGCCTTCGTGGTGCCCTTGATTCCGCCGCCGGATTCGAAGCTGGAGCGCAGGATCGGCACATCGCCGGGCTCGATCTTGTCGCTGGAGATCTGGAAGGCGTAGGGACCGAGCGCCGGGTCGCCGGTGATGCGCTGGATCTTCGCGTCACTGGCGCCGGCCTTGGCCGCGATCGCGCGGACCTGCGTTTCCGTGAGCGGCTTGTCGAGGCCGACTGTGACCTTGGTACCGCCGGTGAAGTCGATGCCCAGGTTGAGGCCGATGCCGGCGACTGCAAGCGCGCCGATCACGAGGATCATTCCGGATGCCGTGAAGAACAGCTTCGAACGGCCGATGAAGTCGAAACGCCAGCGCTGCTTGTGGTGCTCTTCCTTAACGCCGAGCGCGGAAGGACGCTCCAGGCCCTTCCAACCAGAGAGCAGTCCCAGCACGGCCGACGTCACGACGACGGCCGTGAACAGCGAGACGATCGTTCCAAGACCCAGCGAGGCGGCGAATCCACGCACACCTGCGGTCGCGAGCACGAACAGGATGAAGGCGGTGATCAGCGTTACGACGTTGGCGTCGATAATCGTGCTGAAGCCCTTTGCGTAGCCGGTACTGATCGCCGATTGCATCGACTTCCCGGCACGGATCTCTTCCTTTATTCGTTCGAATATGACGATGTTCGCGTCGGCGGCAACCGACAGGGTCAGCACCAGACCGGCGATACCCGGCAGCGTGAAGGTGAAGCCGACGAGCTTCGTCACGGCGAAGAAGAAGATGCCGTAGATGATCAGCGCGAGGCCGGCGATCACACCAAGCGCGCGGTAGAAGACCAGCAGGAACAGGAACACGAGAGCGAAGCCGATCGCGGCGGCTACGGCGGCCTGATTGAGCGCCTGCTTACCAAGCGAGGCCGAGACCTGTGTCTGCGAGATCAGGTGCAGACTGACCGGCAGCGACCCGAGGTCGATCTTCTTCGAGACGTTCGTGGCCTCGATCTGCGAAAGGTTGGTGATCTGCGCCCGGCCTCCGGCGATGCCCTGGCTGAGCGAGCGGTCGGTCGGGTCGATACTCGCGAGCGAAATGACCTTGCCGTCGAGCACGATCGCGAAGTGGTGCGACGCCGCCTGGCGGTCGCCGAGCACCGGCTCGTTAAAGCCCTTGTTCCAGAGATCCTTCGTGACCTGCTGGAAGATCTTGCCGCCCTTGCCGGTGAAGTTGAGGTCGATCGCGGGGGTGCCGCTCTGATCCTGGCCAGGCGTCGCGCTCTTGACCTCGTTACCGGTCATCGCGATGTTGTTCTTCAGCACGAAGTACTGCGGTTTGCCCTGCGGACGGCCGTTGTTGCCGGTCGCCTGGTAGGTCACGACGGTGAAGCCCTTCGGCACCTCGTAGACGGCCAGACCCTCGGGGACTTGCCCGTTGAGAGCCTTCTTGGTGACGATGTCGTTCTGATCGAGCAGGTCAGCCTTAGTCGCAGCCGGGCCGGCGTGCAGCTTCTTCGTCTTCGGATCGAACAGGTAGAAGGTCGCCTGGCCGTCGGATTTGAGGTCCGGCTTCTGGTTGGACGCCAGCTTTACGGCCTCATAGAGAGTCTTTGCACCCTGGTTGGAGGCCGACTTGGCGTCCGACACGGACTTGGTCTGGCCGGGCTGGCCGACGACGTTGTCTTCCCACTTGTAGAAGAGCAGTTTTGCGGTCGATCCCACCAAGCTCTTGGCCTGTTCGGGATCCTGCACGTCGGGCAGCGAGACGGTGATCAGCTTCTTGCCGGTCGCCTGTACCTCTGCTTCGGTGACGCCGAGCGAGTTGACTCGGTCGTTGATCACCTTGATCGCGTTCTGCAGCTCGCGGTCCGTCGGATCCTTTGTCGGATCGTTCGGCGTCGCCTGGTAGATCAGTTCGATACCACCGGCCAGGTCGAGGCCCAGGCGTGACTGCTTGAAGTTGATAACCGCAAGCGAGCCGATCAGCAGCAGGGCCACCAGACCGATGATGAGTAGGTTTCTGCGTCGTGAATTCAAAGCGTTTCCTGGAGGCAGACGTGCTCCTACGCCCCGGCAGTAGCCTCGGGCGTGAGTACGAGCAACATCCCCCCGTCGTCGTCGTAAGCGGGGAATATATCGGCAACGGCTCGCGCTTCTAGATCCCCCTCGGCACGAACGGTCACGTCGTGTCCGATTGAACGTACTCCCCACTGGAGGGTTTTGTCAATCGGATCCGCATCCTCGTCGAATTTGAGCCCGAGAACGTCACGAACCGGACGGCCGAAAACGTCGATGTCGCTCAATCCGGTCAGCTCATACGAGCCGCGCCCGCAGCCGATGATCCGAGCCTCCTGGTCGCAGACGAAGAACGCTGCGCCGGACGCTGGGTAGTAGTCATCGAGAAGTTCGAAAACGAAGCCGTAGCCGCATTTGTCACAGCCTCGCGGCCGAGCGGAGAAACCGGCGTTGCGGTCGCCGTGACTTGAGCGTTTGCCGCACTGCGGACAGATGAAAATTGGCATCGTTGATCGAGGTCAGATTAGACAAACGGCGCCGCGCCCCTGCCTGCTAAACAATGTTGATGGTCCGCGACAGACCGTTGAACGATTCCACGCCCGGCGACGGGCCGGTGATCTACTGGATGAGCCGCGACCAGCGGGTGTTCGATAACTGGGGTCTTCTGCACGCGCAGGAGCTTGCGGAAGCGGCCGGGACGCACGTGCGGGTCGTCTTCTGTCTGCTTCCCCGCTGCGGTGCGGCGTCACGACGTAGCTACGACTTCATGCTCGGCGGGCTGAAAGAGGTGGAACGCGACCTCTTCGACCTCGGCATCCCCTTCGAGCTGCGTTTTGGTGATGTCCGCGATCAGCTTCACGACGCCGGAGCGGTCGTCTGCGACTTCTCGCCGCTACGGCCGTCGCGCGCGCGGCGCGAAGCACTCGCGGAATCGCTCGCCGTGCCGCTGATCGAGGTCGACTCACGCAACATCGTGCCGGCATGGCAGGCGGCCGACAAGCACGTCTACGCGGCGTTCCACCTGCGCAACCGCTACAAGGATCTGCTGCCGGAGTACCTCACCCAGATGCCGGACCCGGCGCCGCAGAGCGGCCTGCCGCCGAGCGCGTTCGTCAACACCGACTGGCAGGCGGCCGCCGAGTTCGTCGAGGCGGAGGCCTTCGGCCCGCCGGTCGAGTTCGTCCCCGGCGAAGCCGCGGCGCACGACGCATTGACGCGTTTCGTCGAGCAGCGACTGAACGGCTACGCCGAGAAGCGCGGCCTTCCGGACGACGACCACCAGTCAGGCCTCTCCCCCTACCTGCACTTCGGTCAGCTCTCGGTGCAGCGCGCGGTGCTCACGGTGCGCGCGAGCGGCGCGCCGCAGGCCGACATCGACGAGTTCATCGACGAGGCGGTCGTGTGGCGAGAGCTGTCGGACAACTTCTGCTGGTTCGAGCCGGGCTACGCGAGCTTCGACGGCTTCCCGAACTGGGCGCGCGAGACGCTGACGGCCCACGCCGGCGATGCACGCGAGATCGTTTACTCGCTCGCCGACTTCGAAGCCGCCGCGACACATGACGAGCTGTGGAACGCGGCCCAGATCGAGATGATCGAGACCGGCAAGATGCACAACTACCTGCGGATGTACTGGGCGAAGAAGATTCTCGAGTGGAGCGAGTCGCCGGCCGAGGCGGTGCGTATCGCGGTGCTGCTCAACGATCGCTACGAGCTGGACGGACGCGACAGCAACGGCTACGCGGGGATCGCGTGGTCGATCGGTGGTGTGCACGACCGGGCCTGGCAGGAGCGCCCCGTCTACGGAAAGATTCGCTACATGAACTACAACGGGGCGAAGCGCAAATTTGATGTCGAGGCGTACATCAAAAGAGCCCTCGCGGCGTAGGCAGATCGAGGTGTTCGAACGCGGCCGCCGTGGCGATGCGACCGCGCGGTGTGCGCTGGATGAAGCCCTGGCCGAGTAGATACGGCTCGATCACGTCCTCAATCGTGTCCTCGGCCTCGCCGACCGACGCCGCCAGCGTGGAGAGTCCGACCGGACCGCCCGCGAACTTCACGCAGATCGCATCGAGCATGATCCGGTCCAGCCGGTCGAGTCCTTCGGCGTCGACCTCGAACATGTTCAGCGCGTCGGCCGCGACCTGCTCGGTCACCCGGCCGTCGGCGCGCACCTCCGCGTAGTCGCGTACGCGGTGCAGCAGGCGGTTGGCGACACGCGGCGTGCCGCGCGAGCGCCGCGCGATCTCGAGCGCACCCGCCGATTCAAGCTCGCACTGCATGATCCCGGCGGAGCGGGTGACGATCGTCGCGAGGTCGTCGTGGTCGTAGTGCTCGAGCCGGTGGAACACGCCGAAGCGGTCGCGCAGCGGCGTCGTCAACAGACCGGTGCGGGTCGTGGCGCCGATCAGCGTGAACGGCGGCAGGTCAAGCGTTACGACGCGCGCGCCGGCGCCTTGTCCGACAGTGATCGGCAGCTTGCGGTCCTCCATCGCCGGGTAGAACGTCTCTTCGAGCGCGCGCGGCAGGCGGTGGATCTCATCAACGAAGAACACGGAGTTCGGCTCCAGCGCAGTCAGGAACGCGGCGACATCGCCCTTGCGCTCCAGCGCGGGCCCGGCCGTCATCACGAACGGCACCTCGAGTTCTTCGGCGACGATCTGCGCCAGCGAGGTCTTGCCCAGGCCGGGCGGGCCCGCGAACAGCACGTGGTCGAGCGGCTGGCCGCGCCTGCGCGCGGCCTCGATAAAGATCGTCAGCTGCTCGATCACCTGCCGCTGACCGACGAACTCCTCGATCCGGCGCGGGCGCAGCGAGCGCTCGATCTCGGTATCCGCGTCGGTTGCGGCCGCAGACTGGATCCGCGCCGCATGAATCTCACTCGACTTGATCACGCCGCCGCCCCGCGCAGCGCCGCCGAAATCAGCTCTTCAGGCGTCTCGCCCTCAGCGGACGCGACCATGCCTTCGGCTTCGGCGAGCGAGTAGCCAAGTCCGAGCAGCGCGTCGCGCGCGATCGCGGCAGGATGGTCGGGCGCGGCAGCGCGCGTCACGACCGGCACCCCGGAAGGCACGATCTTGTCTTTCAGCTCAACGACAAGCCGCTCGGCCGTGCGCTTGCCGATGCCGGAAATCTTCTGAAAACGGGCGTGGTCGCCGGCGACCAACGAGGTCTCGACCTCCGGCACGGACATCCCGGTCAGCACCGCCAGCGCGACCTTCGGCCCGACGCCGCTGACGCTTGTAAGCAGCGTGAACAGCTCGCGCTCGGCCGCGTCGGCAAAGCCGTAGAGCTGCATCGCCTCCTCGCGCACGACGAGCTCGGTGTGCAGCGTCGTTCGCGCGCCGACCTGCGGCACGGCGTCGAGGGTGTGGCCGGAGACGTTGAGCAGGTAGCCGACGCCCGCCGCCTCCACCACGACGTGGTCGAGCGATTTGCGCAGCACTTCGCCGGAGATCGACGCGATCACGACGCCGCCCCCACCGCCGCGGCCATCGGCGCAGCGTTGGCGTGGCAGATGCCGACCGCCAGCGCGTCGGCGGCGTGGTCAGGCGGCAGCGGCCCTTCGAGTCCGAGCAGCGCGGTGACCATCCGCTGAACTTGTTCTTTGCCTGCGCCGCCGGCGCCGCAGACCGCAAGCTTGATCTGCTGCGGCGTGTACGAGGCCACCGGTAGATCACGGGCACCCGCCTCGGCGAGGATCGCGCCCCGGGCTTGGCCGACGAGGAACGCCGTCTCGGCGTTCTTGCCGAAGTAGATCGATTCGATCGCCATCGCATCGGGCCGGTACCGGTCGATCAGCTCGCCGACCCGCGTGGAGATCGCCGCGAGCCGCAGCTCAAGCGGAGTTTCGTTGTGGGTGACGATCACGCCGCCGTCGTGCGCCAGCGACTGCCCGCCGCGCGTCTCGACGATCCCAAAGCCTGTATTCGAAATACCTGGATCAATCCCGATGACAATCACGCAAACCTATTCCCGATACGAACGCATGTTCCTACTCGGGCATTTTGCGAGAGCCGCCGGATGGCTTGTGGCCGGCACAGTCCTGGATCGGCGCGCGCGGATACTTCGGATATCGCTCGTCGGTCTTCGACAGCGTGCACATCAGAAACACCGACCCGCGAGTGTTGCGGATCAGCTTCGCGTGGGTGCAGTCGTCGCAGAGCCCGAATCGCTTCATCATTCGTAAACTACTCGGGAAATGTCGGGGCATTCAAAATGGTCGTCGATCAAGCACAAGAAGGGGGCTGCGGACGCGAAGCGCGGCGCGCAGTTCACCAAGCTTGCGCGCGCGATTCAGATCGCCGCGCGTGACGGCGCAGACCCAAAGGGCAACGCCGGCCTCGCCCTGGCGGTCCAGAAAGCCAAGGACGCCTCGATGCCGAAGGACAACATCGAGCGTGCGATCGCCAAGGGTGCCGGACTCGACAAAGACGCCGACGCGATCGAAGAGGTCACGTACGAGGGCTACGGCCCCGCCGGCGTGGCACTCCTGATCCACTGTCTGACCGACAACCGCAACCGCACCGGTTCCGATGTGCGCAGCATCCTCTCGAAGAACGGCGGCAGCCTCGGCGAGCCCGGCTCGGTCGCCTACGTCTTCGACAAGAAGGGCGTCGTGGTCGTCGACGGCGAGAAGTACAGCGAGGACGACGTGTTCGTCGCGATCGACGCCGGCGCCGAGGACATCGTTGCCGACGGCGAACTGATCGAGGTGATCAGCGAACCGCACGACTTCGCCGCCGTTCGCGCCGCTCTGGAAGCGGCCGGCATCGAGCTGCAGCGCTCAGACCTTGTGCAGCGCCCGAAGAACACTGTGATGCTGGAGGACAGCGACGCCGCGCGGCTCTTCCGCCTGATCGACCTGCTGGAAGAGAACGACGACGTCAGTGACGTCGCCGCAAACTTCGAAGTGTCCGACGCGGCGCTCGAAGCGCTCGCCGCCGAATAAGCGAAAACGCGGCCCCCGGGGTCTCATCCGGGAACCGCGCTTCGGTACAACCGTGAACTAGTTCGTCTGGGCAGACGTTTTCGGAGCTTCTTCAGTCCTGCGTTCGCGTGCGGGGTGTCTGTGTGGGGCGAACATCTGGACTTGGCTCAGTCAGAGCTCCGCGGGGAGTTCACTAGCTGCTTACCGCTTTCTTCTGGGCGGCAAGTTTCTTCTGCACCTTGATGCAGCGGACGTAGCGCTTGTGTGCGCGGACGCGGTTGCTGCGCTTCGTGAAGTGCTTGCGCAGCTTCCTCTTCAGCTTCGTGCAGCGCGCGCTCTGCTTCTTCAGCGCGGCGGCAACAGCGGCCTGCTGAGCAGCGTTTGAACCGTTTGCTCCGTTGGAGCCGTTCGAACCGTTGGAGCCGTTCGAGCCGCCTCCGGACGAACCGGTCGCGCCGGTCGAACCGATCGACGTGCCGCCGAGGTCGACGTTGAACGTCAGGTTGCGAGGGTCGGTCTCAACCGTGATCGGCCCCGGGTCGACGCAGATCCCGAGAATGCATACAGGCGTACCGCCGAGCAGCTGCACGACGGCCTTGACCTTGTAGTCGTGAGATCCCGCCGACAGGCCGACCAATTGGTCGGGCGACGAGCATACGGTGAACGGCGCACCATCCAGGCTGCACAGATAGTTGAGAACACTTCCACCGGATAGGGCACCGGCGAGGTCGAAGCCGACGTCGACGTTGTCGACATTCAGCACCTGACCGTCGGTGAGACCGGAGATGATGTTCGGTGCCGGCAGTGACGGCAGCGTGGTTGCACTCGCCTGTGAAGTGAATGCCAACGCGAAAACGCTCGCGAGGGCTACGAGAAGCGTCAACTTCTTGATCGGGGAATTGGTCTGAGTGTGCATTGTGCACAGCCTCCTTGCATCGCTCTTATGGCCAAAGTCCATTGACCTGTGCGAAGACTTTGAGCGCTACCAAGAAATCGGGGGAATCCTAAGTAGTGCGTACCTGCCAAATCGCACGTTCTGGGTAAGGTACGGATCTAATACCCACTCGGACTACCTAATCCAAGTTAAATACGACAGATGTTTATGTAAAACCAGCCTTACTAATCAGTAGGCGGGGTTTGCTGAGACGCTTAAGCGGTTTTGCTCATCTGCTTTGCCGTTTTTATCTGACGCGCGGCGAGCATGCCGGAAATGCGGATCGCGATCCGCGGGGTCAGCTTGTAGCCCCAGATCAGCGGCTTCGCGTAAAACGGCAGCGTGACGATGCGCTTCTTCTTGACGACGCCGTCGAGCAGCTGCTTGACGCCCTTTTCGAGCGGCACGATCATCGGCAGATTGGCGCGGAAAACCTCTTCGTTGAAGTCGCCGGTGGTGCGCGAGGCGGCGTAGATGCCGGATTCGATGAACCCCGGGCAGAGCGCGGTCACATTGACCCCCTTCGCCTGCGCCTCGACGCGCAGCGAATCACTGAGCCCGACGACGCCGAATTTGACGGTGCTGTACGGCGCGAGCAGCGGAGACGGCACGAGTCCGGCCAGCGAGGCGGTGTTGACGATGTGACCGTGGCCTTGCTTGACCATCTGCTTGTAAGCGGCCGAGGTGCCGTAGACGACGCCCTTGAGGTTGATGTCGATGATCTCGTCCCAGTTCTCGATCGGGATCTCCTCGACAAGCCCTTGGGTGGCGATACCGGCGTTGTTGAAGATGTAGTCGAGCCTGCCGTGCTTGGCGACGGTCGCGTCAACGAGTGCGACGACGGCGGCGCTGTCGGTCACGTCCAGTTGGTGCGCCTCGGCTTTGTCGAATGGTTCAACCGTCTTCTCTGCGCCCTCGACGTTGATGTCGGCCGCGACGACGGTGCCGCCGGCCTTGGCGATCTCGGTCGCAAACCCCTGCCCCAAACCAGACGCGGCGCCGGTCACGATCGCGACCTTGCCGTTGAAGACCTCGTAGCTCACGGCCGGGAGGCTAGCCCGTCAGACGACGAACTGACCGTCTTTCGAGAGCAACTCGCCGTCGACGGTGATCGTGCCGCCGTTGCGCAGGTCGCAGACCATGTCCCAGTGGATCGCCGAGTCGTTGACGCCGCCGGTCTCCGGGTAGCTCATGCCGACCGCCATGTGGATCGTGCCGCCGATCTTCTCGTCGAGCAGGATCTCTTTGGTGCCGGTGGTGATGCCGTAGTTGGTGCCGATGCCGAGCTCGCCCAGGCGGCGCGCGCCTTCGTCGGTGTCGAGCATCTTCAGCAGGAAGTCCTCACCGACGTCGGCCGAGGCGTCGACGATCTTTCCGGCCTCGAACTTGAACTTCACGCCGCTGACCTCGCGGCCTGCGTAGGTGGCCGGGAAGCTGAACGCGACCTCGCCTTCCACGCTGTCCTCGATCGGGCCGGTGAAGAACTCGCCGTCGGGCATGTTGTGGGTGCCGACGCAGGGGATGAACTTGCGGCCGGCGATGCCGAGCTTGATGTCCGTGCCCGGTGCCTGGATGTGCACTTCTTCCTTGCCCTCCATCCACTCGGCGAGGCGCTTGACCATGTCGCTTTGGCGCTGCCACGCCGTCAGGGGATCCGGGTCGGTCGCAAGACAGGCGCCGTAGAAGAAGTCCTCGTACTCGGCCAGCGACAGGCCTGCTTCGGCGGCGTAGGCGTTGGTTGGGAAGAGCGTGAGCGACCAGCGGTAGTCCCCCTCGGCCGAACGTTGCATCGAGGCATCCATCAGTGGCTTCCTCGCTTGGCTGACGATCGCCTGCTTCTCCGGGTCGACGTTCGAGAGCGCGCGGGTGTTGGTGTCGGCCATGATCGCGATCCGCGTGTCGACGTTCTCGGCTATCCACTGCGCAGTCGGTGGTATCCACTTGAGCTGCTCGTCGTTGGCGTACTTATAGAACGCCGGCGCTCCCTCTTCCAGCGCGAGCTGCACGATCGGCAGGCCGCCGGCCTTCAAGACCTCTTCGTAGACGGCCTGCACCAACGGCACGGCCGCGACCTCTGACTGAATCACACACGTCTCCCCCGGTTTGACACCGGTCGAGTAGTTCACGAGGATCTGGGCCAGGGCGTCTACGCGGGGGTCTCTCATGCGGCTCTCCGTTTCAGGGTTGTGACGTTTGTCTGCAGGAACATACGGTGGATCTTGTCGTCGTGCGTCAGCTCAGGATGAAACGTCATCGCCAGGATGTTGTCCTGCCGCACCATCACCGGACTATCCAGTTCGGCAAGCACCTCGACGTCGCCTACGCGCGTGATCCGCGGGGCGCGAATGAACACGCCGCGAAAGCCACCGTTCAAACCGGGCACCGCGAGGTCGGCCTCAAAGCTCTTGATCTGACTGCCGTAGGCGTTGCGGTCACAAGCAACGTCGAGCAGACCCAAGTGCGTGTCGTCGAGAATGATCGTTCCCGCGCAAGTAGCCATCACCGGCGCGCCGCTGCGGACGAACTCAGCCAACGGCTCGGCAAGCCCCTCGCGTTCGATGCCAAGCATCATCGTCGTCGACTCGCCGCCCGGCAGAACCAAAGCGTCTAGTCCAGCCAGGTCTTCCGGCACGCGAACTTCGCGTACGTCGGCGCCGATCGAGCGCAGGACTGCAGCGTGGGCGGCGAAGCCGCCCTGCAGTGCAAGTACTCCGACCCGGCTACCGGCCACGCGCTACCAACCGCGATTCGCCAGCAGCTCCGACTCGTCGAGCTTGCGGCTCTCGATGCTGTCCATCGCGCCGCCCAGCCCGATCGACGCGTGCAACACGCGCTCAGGGTCGGCGAAGTGGGTTGTCGCCTCGACGATCGCGCGGGCCCGCTTTGCCGGGTCCTCGCTTTTGAAGATTCCGGAGCCGACGAACACGCCTTCGGCGCCGAGCTGCATCATCAGCGACGCGTCGGCCGGGGTCGCGATGCCTCCGGCGCAGAACAGCACGACCGGCAGCTTGCCGTTCTCAGCAACGCCGCGGACGATCTCGAGCGGCGCCTGCAGGTTCTTGGCGGCGGTCGCGAGCTCTTCCGGGTCGAGTGTCTGAAGCTTTTTGATGTCGCCGCGGATCTGGCGCATGTGGCGCACGGCCTCGACGATGTCGCCGGTGCCCGCCTCACCCTTCGAGCGGATCATCGCGGCGCCCTCGCCGATCCGGCGCAGCGCCTCGCCGAGGTTGGTCGCGCCGCAGACGAAGGGAATCTTGAACGCCCACTTGTCGATGTGGTTGGCCTCGTCGGCCGGCGTCAGAACCTCGGACTCGTCGATGTAGTCGATGTCGAGCGCCTCGAGCACCTGCGCCTCGGCGAAGTGGCCAATGCGCGCCTTCGCCATCACCGGAATCGAGACGGCGGCCTTGATGCCCTTGATCATGTCCGGGTCGCTCATCCGCGCCACACCGCCGTCACGGCGGATGTCGGACGGGACGCGCTCGAGCGCCATCACGGCCGCGGCGCCCGCGTCCTCGGCGATCTTCGCCTCGTCGGCGGTTACGACGTCCATGATCACGCCGCCCTTGAGCATCTCTGCAAGGCCGGCCTTTACGCGAAAGGTTGCTTCATCCGGTTGAGGTGTCATGTGGCTGATCTTAGTGCGCGTCTGTGTTTGACTTGGCTACGTGAAAGCGATCTACGCCGAGCAGTACGGCGGGCCGGAGAATCTGATCTACGGCGACCGCCCCGACCCGAAGTTCAACCAGGACAGCATGGTCCTGAAGGTGCTCGCGGCGAGCATCAATCCGGTCGACTACAAGATCCTCCAGGGCTACATGGACGCGCGCCTGCCGGTGATCTTCCCACTGATCACCGGCTGGGACGTGTGCGGCGAGATCGTCGAGCTGGGCCCGGCCGTCTACGACTATGAGGTTGGCCAACGCGTGGTGGCTTACGCGCGCAAGGACTTTGTCGGCCATGGAACGTGGGCCGAGTACGTCTCCGTTCCCGAGCGCGGAGTGGCGCCGGCGCCGGAAAGTGTCGACGCAGTTCATGCATCGGCGCTGCCGCTCGCCGGACTGACGGCGTTTCAGGCTTTGACCGGCAAGCTCGAAGTCGGTCCCGGACAGCAGGTCGTGATCAACGGCGCCGCGGGCGGGGTCGGCAGCTACGCGGTGCAGATCGCGCGGGCGCTCGGCGCCGAAGTGATCGGCACCGGCAGCGAGGGCAGCTACAACCGAATCCGTGAGCTCGGCGCCACGCCGGCGCCCTACGGCGAGCACTTCGCCGAAGCTGTGCGCGAGATCGCGCCCGACGGCGTGCATGCCGTGTTCGACCTCTACGGCGGCGAAGGACTCGACGACGCCAAGCGCGTGCTCAACTCGCGGGGCCGCGTCGCGACGATCGGTTTGCCCGCCGACGCCAAACAACATGGTGCGATGTATGTGTTCGTCAAGCCGAACGGTCCGCAGCTGCGCGAACTGGTCGCGATGGTCGACGACAACAAGCTACGAATCGACGTCGCGGACACGTTTGCGCTGCGCGACGCAGCAGACGCCGTCCGCCGGGCCGAGCAGAAGCACACGCACGGCAAGCTCGTGCTTGCGCCCTAGTCCTCCGCGCCCCAGGTGACGAGCAGCCAGAGGTCGTCGATCGTCTTGCGGTTGAAGTCGAGCGCAAACGCGTCGAGTGGCGTGGCCGGCGCCGCGGTCAGTCGCGCGGCCTTCACCGTGCCGAGGCCGACGGCGGCGAATGAGTCCGAGGTCGTGCCGCCGTCGCCGCTGACGGTCAACGCGCCACCGGTCGACCGGGCGAACAGGTCGGCGCGCTTGAGTCCGGCGACCCGGCCTTTGCTCCAGAGCGGGAAGTGTTCTTCGCGCAGCTGGATGTTCAGCTGGCCTGCGCCCGACGCGCCCGATTTGAACTGCGCCCACGCGGTCGGGAATTCGTGGCGCAGTGAGAACAGCTGCATCGAGCCTGCAGCCTGGGCCTCGTCGATCCGCTGGCCGAGATTCGCCATCGCCGCATCGCGCAGCAGGCCGCCGCCTTCGCGCGCCGTGTAGCGCACGTGCAGGATCACGTCGGAGATCGTGTCGTAGTCGAACTGTCGCGGCTCACCGGGTTTCTGAGCGGGCAGCGCGACCTGCCACTCGCCGACAGCGCCGGTGCCCTCGAACGGCAGGAATCGCTCGTCGCGCAGGTTTGTCTCGAACATGCCGCCGTCGTTCTGTCCACCGCTGGTGACGATCGACTGCGAGCTGCCGAAGTGGTCGCTGAAGCGAATGTCCTCGCTGTCCTCGCGGGCGTAACCGTCGCCGACAACCGGGCTCGTGCGAATGCTGCTCTTCGTCTGCGTCAGCGTGCAGTTGACGCTGGAGTACGGCCCAACCACGCACGGCACGGACACGGCGAGCGACCTGATGCGGCGGAAGTAGTGGCCGGGACCGTCGATGTCGTACGCCTCTTCGGGTAGAACGAGTGTGCAGCGCCCGGTGTTTCGCAGCTCGAGCAGCGCGCGCGGATCGACCTGCTTGAGGCTGATGCTCTTGGTCAGTTCGTACTCGCGCTGGTTGCGGTCGTTGAACGCCGTCTCCATGCGTTTGATGTCGAGGTACAGCGATTCGCCCGCCATCAGACCCTCGGTCCCCGCGAGGTAGCCACCCCGCAGATAGGTGGTGTTCGCGTCCCCGAGTTCGTGCTGCAGTGCGCGTTCGGCCTTCTTCGCCACGTCGAAGGCGAGCTTGAAACAGTCGCCGTAGAGGCCCTTGACCTCGCGGCGCATCCACGCGTAGAGCGCGTCGGTCGTGATCTTCTGATGACCGGTGGAGTTTTTCTCGCCGGCCAGGAAGTGCTCGACATCTTGCGCGTGCTGAATCTGCGTGCCGTGGTTCTTCCACTCCAGCTCGGCGATCGCCTCGCGGATCTGCGCCGCGCGCAGCTGCTTGTAGGTCTGGTTGATCTCGCCGGCGATCGTGTTGCTCTGCGCGGCCCACTCCTGCTCGCGGCGCGCGTAGCCACCGATCTTGCCGGTCTTGCCTGCTTCGTAGTTCAGCTGTTCGGCGCCGATCTTCGCGATGCTCGCCATGCCGCCGAGCATGCGGCTCAGCTCGACACCGCCGAAGTCGGCGCCGGCGCCGATGCCGATCGGCTTGACGTCCGCTCCAATCTGCGGGATCAGCCCGAGGATCGAACCGATCAACTCGATCACGCTCGCCTCGATCTGCAGCATCCGGGCTCCCTCGAGCAGCTCCATCTCCTTCAACTCGTAGCTGCTGATCTTTTTCCCGCCGGCGGTCTGCGCCAGATCGGTCGCGATGTCGACCTCGACCTTCGGCTGGTCCATCGACGGCTCCTTGGCCTTCAGCTTCAGTTTCGCCAGCGCGTCTTTGTCGAGCGCCTCGAGCTCGGGAATCGAGATGTCGCTCTCGGCGACGCCGAGCTGGCGCTGGAAGTATGAAAAGCGCTCAGACGCGTTGAACAACGAAATCTCGAGGCCCTCACGCGACTTCGTCGCCTCTTGGAACTGCGCGTACTTGATCGCCTCGTTGGCTTCGAGGATTGTCCGCTCGTGGCGCGCCCGCAGCGCGCCCAGCACCTCACCGTCCTGTTTTTCGATCGCCGAGAGCAGCCCGTTGCCGAGCGACTTGACCTCCTGGCAGATTTCGGTGGCACGCTGGACCAGCGTCTGGAATCGCACCAGCGGAAGCGGCTGGTTCGCGCCGCTGACCACCGCGCCGATGTCGACTCCGCCGGCCGCCGCCTTCGCGAGCAACGCAGGGTCGATCGGCGGGTCGAACAGCGGCAGCTGACGGAACACGCCCTGCAGGTTGAGGCTGTTGCGGATCTTGAAGAGACGGTCCGCGACCGTGTCCCAGTAGGCCATCAGACGGTCGTTGCGCGGGATCGCGAAGTACAGCGTCTGGCCGATCGTGGCGACCGTACCGGTTCCGGGATTGCCGGACGGTGGCGTGGTCGGCGGCGCGATGTCGAACGGAATGTCGGCTTCGAAGTCGACCAAGGCATTGCCGAACGCGTCGAGGTGCTTACTCAGGCTGTCGTAGGTCTGTGGCTCAACCGAACCCTTCTTGGGAACCGCCTGCGGCCGCGGGCCGAGGATGTTCGCGGCCAACACGTAGATCTGCATCGCCTCATTGATCGCCTCTCCCGTGTCCTGCGCGAACAGACTGTCGCCCCAGGCGATCAGGTTGTCGAGATAGGCCATCACCGTTTTGAGCATGTAGGCCGACTGCCGGTAGCGGGCGATCACATGCGGCCGGAACGGCGCTTCCTTCCAGGCGTTGATGCTGTCGATCGTGTCCTGCTGCAGCTGCGCGTCCTTGCCGGTCGCGAGGTTCAGCATCACCTCTTCGATCTTCTTGACGTCGGTGTACTGGAACGGCCGCACCTTCCAGAACCGCTCAGGCGTCGGTCCGTTGCTCGAATCGGTGGGATCGAAGACCAGGTGGAACCACTTCTGCGCGTCCTCGAAGCGCTGGTTGCGAGACAGGTTGATCGCGATCGAGAACGGCACGTGGAAGAACAGCTCCCAGTTGTAGACCGAGTAGGCGCCGCTGCTGGTGAAGTCCAGCTCGCGCACCGGGTACGGCTGCGAAACCATCGCCGTCGGGTCGTAGTTCGTGGTGTTGAAGATCTCGGAATACAGCTTCGGCCGCGCCTGCGCCGGCTGGCCGGGCAGAGCGGGCAGCATCTCCAAGCTGCCGTCGGCTTTGTGCACGTAGTCCGTGTCCGCTGTCTGCAAGCCGGCGATCGAGTCTTCGATCAGCCGCTTCATCAGGTCGCCGACGTAGGGATGGAAGTGCGGGTAGAAGCGGTAGCTCAGGCGACGCTCGGTGTGCGAGCCGGTCTCCACCAGCACCGCCTGGCCCGAGTTGGTGTAAGCCCCCGTGACCGGACCGTGTTCCGCGTACATCGTCGGCGTCATTGCGGCACCCCATATCCGTTCGGCGATCCGTACTCGTTGCCGTACTGCGTTCCATTCTGCGCCTGCTCGGCGCGCTCGGCGATGATCGTCGTGTTGACGCCGCCGGTGCCGACGATCGTGCCGCTCTCGATCGCCACCTCCGGCATGCCGCCTGCTTTGCCGATCGCCACGCCGTCGAAGTCCACGACCGTGCCGCTGTGCGTCAACCAGTCGTTCGTCGTATCGATCTGGAACTTTGCGCGCGGATCGCCCGGCTCCGGCTTCTTCGGACCGACGAAATCAACCTTGACCGGCAGGTGCTGCCAAATGTCGTCCGTGTAGAGGTTCTTCTCGCCCGGGCGGTCAACCCCGAACCATTCGTAGTCGGTCACCGTCTCGAAGGTCAGCGTCGGCTGCACGAAGAACGTGTTCTCGCTGTCGGCGTAGAAGAACGGGCTCGCCAGCCGTTCTTCATACGGCGTGTCCATCACCTTCGTATGTTCCGGTGTCAGCACGCTGTAGTACGGATTGAAGATGTCGCGCGGGTCGTTGAGAATCGCGTCCACCTTGCTCGGCTTGTTCTGTTGCGGTTCGGTGCGCGCGACGCGCAGTTTCTCCTCGCCGATGTAACGCGTCGGGCCGGTGCGCGCAGGGTTGATCACGTAGGCAGGCTTCACCTCGCGGGTCCCGTTGTGCTTTTCCGGCGCGCTGTTCTTGGAGACGATGCGGAACGCGACCGGAGTCCCGCCAAACATCGGGGAATCTACGTAGCCGACGTAGAACGCGAGCGAGCCGTGCATGCTCACCACCATCGCGCCCTCGGAGCCGTCCGGCTTGCGCTGCACGTACGCGTGGATCGTGCCGTGAGCCGGATCGAACTGGCCGACGATCTCGATCGAAAGAGGGTCGGAGAATCCACTGGCGGAGCGGGTGCTCCACTCGCCGTTGGCCAGCTCGCTCCAGTTCAGCTGGATGTCTACCTTGACGTGCGGCCGCGCCGGCGCTGACATGCCGGCGTTGAGCTTTGTCGCCGACGGATTCGTGTCCTCCTGCGGCTTTTCCAGGAACGTCAGCCAAAGCAGCTGCAGCCGCTGTTTCCAGATCGTCACGGCCAAGTGGTCGCCTTCGATGTCGGCGCCGACCGGCTCCCACGGCGTCCACTGGCGGTGCGCGAACCGGCGATAGAAGTACTTCTGTGGCAGGTTGTGGGTGCGCCCGATCACGTGCAGCACGTTGTGCGCCGGGTCGGCCTTCTGCTCCATGTGCATCGCCACGATGTCGAGCCGCGCGAGTTCGTCGAGGCTCTTCAGGTACGCGACAAACGCGTCCTCAGCGAGGTCGTTGGAGATGTCGCCTTGCAGTACCTGGCCCTCGAATGCCTGGAACAGGTGGGTCTTGTCGTCGCGGAACTCCGGCTCCAGCCAGTCTTCTGGGAACAAGAAGATCTTTCTATTCGCCTCCCAAAAGCGGTACCGCTTCAGGTAGTCCCACTGCTCGGCGTTGATGATCGCGGCCGGGTTGACTTCGTTCTCAAGATTCAGCAGGCAGCGCTGCACGAACAGCTGAACCGACGAGATCGCCAGCCGCAGCCGTGAGGTCTGCACGACCGGCTCCATCCCAGGGTCGATCAGGAAGTACTCGAACAGCTGCTCGATTCGCGCGAACTTCTTGGCGTGCATGATGTGCGCGACCAGCGCATCGCGCTGCTTCTGGCGCAGTTTGTCGAAGATCGGCCGGGCCATGCGCTGCCAGATCTCCGGATCGAAGCCGGCCTTGACGGCGTTGCGCAGTTCACGCGCGGCAGCAAACCGCTGTGCGTCCGTCGTGCTCTCGGCGATCACGTCGGTCGCGTCGAGGATCGTCTGCACCGGCACGCCGAGCGTCTCGATCACCTGCAGCGCGTCCCACAGTCGCTTGACGCCACGTTCGTTGGCGAGTTCGGGGGCGTTGATCTGCTGATCGCCCCCGGCGGCGGTCGCCGTCAACGTGAAGCCGAGCGCGGCGTAGGCAGCGCGCACGTCGGCCGGCTCGCGGCGCGTCAACTCGCCGATCGTCTTGAAGTGTTCGGTCTTCGCCTCTTCGGCGGTGAGGTTCTCGTAGGTCGCCCGGGCGCGCGCGAAGACGTCGATCAAGTCAGCGGTGTCGCCCGCCGGGATCGAGCGCAGCGCGCTGTAGTCGACGAGGTGCATCAGCCATTCGAAGACCTGCTTGGCACGCGCCTTGTCGGGCGCGCCGTCGCCGAGCGCCGACGTCGGCAGACGCGACAGGTCAATGCCGCCGAAGTCGCTGGCATTCGTGAGGATGTGCCGCAGCTCGCGCTCGCCGATCGTCAGGCGACCCGCGATCTGGTTGACCTTGCGCAGCAGCACCCACGCGACGCGCACGCGCTCAACCGTCGTCGTCGAGTACAGCGGCAGCTGACCGATGTTGTCCTTCGGCAGCGTCTCGCCCTGAACGAGCAGCGCAAAGCCCTTGTCCCCCAGCCCGGTCGCTTCGACGCTGAGCCGGTAACACTCCCCCGCCTTGAGTTCGATGAAGTCGCCCGGCTGGCTGACCTCGAGGTTCGCCTGAGTGGGAGCGAACGTGATCGTCGTATCGAGCGTCTCCGACTGCACGCGCACGGTCGCCGCCGCGGTTGCCTTGCCGAAGCGCCCGTAGAAGCGCAACGGGCCGTCCTCGGTGACTTCGAACCAGGCGCCGAAGCGCGCGCTGCCGACGCCCGCGCCGGTCGCGACCTCGAGCTGCTCGGCGTCGCCGGACCCGGCGAGCTTCACGCCGGTCAGATCCGCCGACGCGTAGAGATCGCTCGTCACGACGTTTGGGCCGAGCCGTTTGAAGATGTCGAGCAGTGGCGGCTTGACCTGTGCGGTCGACGCCGGATCCACCAACATCGCCGCATCGCCGGCCAGGGATTCGATCAGTTCCGGCTCGGCGGAGAGTTCGCCCGCCAGCGTGTCGAAGACCAGCTGCGACGCCAGGCGCTCGCGCACGAACGGCAGAACCGAGTTGATAACCCGCTGCCGGCGCGCGTTGGTCGGCGGTGCGAGCGCCGCCGCGTAGAGATCGTCGTAGGTCAGGAAGCTGCCGAAGTACTTCTCGAAGAACGCTCGCGGCTTCGGCTGAGATTCAGTCGCGATCGTGTCGAGCAGGTCCTTGAACGTCTGGTACGCGTCCTTCTCGTCTTGCGGCGCGTTCTGTGCGGGCGCGGGAACGCCCTGCAGGATCTCGGCCTTCACCACGGCGCTGACCACGCCTTTGTGCGCGAGCAGTTGACGCGCGCGGGTCGCGTCGTAGGCAACGCGCAGGTTGAAGACCTCGTAGATCGTCGGATCGAGCTTCTTCTCCGGCGGCACCGCCGTCTTCGTCGCCGTGAACTCCGCGGTGTCGTTCCAATAGCTGAGGAACTCGTTGACGGCTTCGGGTGAGAAGACCAGCGCAAGCTTCTCTTTCAGATAGTCGTCGGTGATCAACTCAGGGTCACTCGGCGTCGCGTTTTGCGTTGCGATCTGGCGCAGCCCGGCCGTCAGCGTCTGGATCAGCTGCAGCGGTTCATCGGCCGCGTCGCGGTATCTGCCGGTGGGATCGAAGCGCCCGCGCAGGAGAAAGTCAAGATCCTCCGCCCTGAAGCCGCTTGCCTTCACCCGCGCGGCGAGCTCCACGAACGCGATCGTCCCGCTGAACGGCGTGTCGTCGGCGATCGTCGCAAACGGTGAGCTGCCCGGGGCCGCGAACGGGTCGACACCGCTGATCGCCTTCAACGTGAGAATGTCGGCGACCGGCAGCTTCAGCGCCTTCGCGAGGACGCCGTGGCGGTACAGCAACGTCACGTTATTCAGCGTCAACTTCGCGGTGTCCAGCGTGAGGCCGGCGCTCGCGAGAATCAGCGGCACGTCCGCGGCCTTCAAGTTCACCGCCCCCTGCACCGCCGGCAGATGGTCCTTCAGGTAAACGCCGGCGTCCGACAGGTAGTTGCCGAGGGGGTCGTCGAACGCGACGTCATTCTTCAGAACGCTCGGCGTAAGAAAGAGCTGCGCGTAGAGCGGGTCCTTGCCGGTCGTCGCCATATCGCGCCAAAACGTGAGCAGCTTCTGGCGAGCGGATTTGCCGACTTTTAGGCGCCCGTACAGATCGTTCAGCGACGCGATGCCGGCGAGCGCCGTCTTCATCGCCGCGCCGATGTTCGCTCCGGTCAGCGGCAGCGAGCCACTCGGGAGCAGCGCCTGCAGTGCGCGATCGATGTCGTCGATCGGCCAGCCCAGCTTGCGCCACAGGCGCACGAACAGGTTGAGGCGCAGGAAGGCGATCGAATCGGCTGCGCTGCCGTCGGCGTAGCGCAGAATCGTCTTGTCGAAGTCACAGCCGGCGTCCGGGTCTGCGAGCACGAGGATGCCGTTGAAGCCGGCCGGCCACGCCGCGTTCAGCCAGGTCCGTGCGTTGAAGCCGCTGAACTGGTTTGTCAGCGCGTCGAGCTTTGCTTCGAACGCCGTCGTCTGCGCCGGAGTGAATGGCACGTAGGACGGATGCCCTTTGTATCGGAAAACGTCGTCAACGTCGAGACCGAGTTTGCGCAGCACCACCAGTTGATCGAGTTTGGGATTCACGAAGCCCGTCTTCACCAAGCTGACGAGCTCCTTGTAAGTCACACCGAGCTTGCGGGAAAGCGCCTTTGCCGAGTTGAGATCCGTGCGCTGCCCATCCGCGTCTGTGTTCGCTGTCAGTGCAGCCGGCTCTGTCGCGTAGCCGTAGAGCTCGAACCAGCGCTGCAGCGGATTCGCGTCCGTCAGCAGCTTGTACTCGGACGGCGATATCCCGAGCGACTCGGCGAAGATCGCCGACCGGTAGTACTTCTTCGCGTTCGTCGTAGGCGGGAACAGCTCGTCGGCCGGCCGGAAGGTCTCGAGCACGTCGTCGAACGGCGTCTCGAAGTGCTCGCAGAAGCGCCGCACCGTCTCCAGCCAGAGATCAAACGGCAGGTTCAGCGGATAGCGCTCGTCCTTCAACTTGCCGTACGCCGTCGCGATGATGTTCTGCGGCTCGGCGAGCAGCTCGGGCGTCTTTGCGTCGACTGTGTCGCGCACCGCGTCTTTCGTCAGGGTGTTGTTGTTGGCGACGTAGAACTCGAGGATTTCGTTGACGACGTCGATGTACGGCATCGCGGTGTTCGTGTTCTCGCACGTCAGTTGCAGGAACGGCAGATCCGGACGTCGCTTGGTGAGCGCCTTGAACGGCTTGTCATACGGGTAGGCGGCGTTGCCGTGCTCGGTCCGCCACTTGTTCTTGAACGACGTCCAGACGTTGTCGCTCGGCTCGACGAACTTCAAGAGGTCGACGAAGTACGCGGCGGGACTGAGCACCGAACGGCAGTGCTCGCACTCGCAGAAATCCATCGAGCCGAACAGCGACTCCATCGTCGGAAACTGCTTGATCAAGTTCGCCTGCGCGGTCTGCTGGCTCTGCGGCGTTCCCGAAATCGAATAGATCCGAGGCGAGCTCGACACCTGCCCGCCGAGCACCATGAGGTTGCGCGTGACGCTGGAGACCTGCTCGGCCTTCGCGTAAACCGCGTCGGCGTTCTGCTCGGAACCAAGCGCCTCGGAGTACGTCTCGCGGAACTGCTGCAGCTTGAACTCCATGACGTGCTCCGCGGCGAGCAGATCGCTCTTCAGCATGCCCGCCATCGCTTCGTCGTTCGGCGTCAACTGGTAGACGCGGTGCAGCGTCTTTACCTGCTCAACGACGGCCTTGGCGGCGGCTTCCGATGTGCGCCCGTTGAACAGCTTGTCGCGATTGGCGTCGACGAACTCGCCGACCGGCACCGCCCCCAGCCGATAATCGAGCGGCGCCGCCTTGCGCAGGAACGCCACGACGCCGTCGCTGGAGCGCTGGTCGGGAAGCTTCAGCTCGCCTTCGGCCAGCTGCTTGGCGACGGCCTCGGTGGGAAAGCTCGCGCGTACCTTTGCCGCAAGGTCATTGGCGTAGGCGTTCAGCCGCTCCGAGGGCGATCCGCCCTTGTAGGCGGGCGGCACCAGTTGATTGAGCGACCGGTCGCTCGACGCAGCGAGCTGCTTGAGGCGGCGTTTCCACTCGCTCGGCGAGTACAGGCCGCTCTCAACGAGGCCGGCCAGGCCGGCTCCGGAGTCGACGTCCTTGTGCAGCTCGGCGGCGAGTTCGGCGTTGTTCACCGTGAGGTACGCAAGCTTGCCCTGCAGCTGCAGCGCTTTGAGCTTCGCCTTCGGCACGCCGGCCTTCGACGCTTCTGCCCACAGGTCGTCGCCGCTCTGCGCTGCATCCAGGTAGGCGCGCGCAAAGGCGGCGCGCTCTGCCTTCGAAAGCTTCGGCCCCGCGAGCAGGTCGTTCAGCGACGAGGGCGTGCCGTCGGCCACCCGAACCAGCGCCTGATCGACGGCAAACTGAGCGAAGCGCGCCTCAGCCGCGACGATCTGTTTCTTCGAAAGAGCGATGATCCCGGCGTCGTGGGAGCGCTTCAGCGCACGCACGAACGCTTCGGTACCGACGACCGAAAGACTCTGCGCATCGCTCGGCAGCCCCGCGCGCGCAGCACCGTAGAGCGCCGCGGCGTCGATCCCGCTCTCCGCGCTCAGTGCCGTTGCCCGGGCAGCGGTTGCGATCAAACGCCCGTCCCAGCCGGTCGTGCGGCTGAGCAAAGTGATGTCTTGCCGTTCGCCGTTCTCGGTTGCTTCCGCGAGGTCGGCCGGCTTGTCCAGTTGGCTGCCGAGGTCCGCGCTCAGATGGTCGAACTCGAACTCGCGCTTGGTCGTGGCGCCCGCGGGCACCACCAGATCGATCACCTCGCGCAGGTCGGCACTGAACAGCTTTTCGCTGATCGCGGTCTCTTTGCCGCTCGCTCCGACCGCGCGAATCTCGATGTTGGCGCCGCGCGGCGGCACGTCGTACTTCAGCTCGTAGTAGCCCTCCGCGTTGCTGGCGCCTTCGGAAACCTTTTTGCCCTTGGCGCCGAACTTCATGTCGTAGGCGCGCAGCGTCACCCCGGCGGCCGGCAGGCCGTGGTCGAAGAACAGCTGGCCGATCACTCGACCGTCGCGACCATGCACCCCGTCGCGGGTCAGTTCTCGGATTTCTTCGCCGTGAGCGTTCGGCGACAGAGCACGCGCTGAGTTGGCCATCAGACTCGATTCCGGTCGCGGACGAGCGCCCACCCTACCGATTATTCGGTGTCCATGTCGCGCGGTCCGCGGCTACTCGCGAGTCGGTCTTACTTCTTCCAGGTTGTGGAATTCTTCGCGTCTTTGAAGTGCGAATAGGGTCCGGTGCGCTGAACGGCATCTGTGATGTCGTAGTACGCCTCTTCGTTATCCGGCTTCGCCCAGACCTCCCAGCCGTCGTCGACCTTGTCGAAGATCTCCTGCTGGTACTTCAGCTGCGCCTTCTTCTTCGTGCTGTTCGCGAGCTCCTTCTTAGTCGTCCACTCCGCGGCCTCGATCTCACCGGACTCCACGTCGAACAGCAGCGCGTCGAGCCGCCGTTTGGTCTTGATCATCTTGTTGCCCTTCTTCAGATAGATCGTCGCCTCACGACGGAACAGCTTGCCCTCGGTCTTCCAGACCCACTCGGCGGCTTTAACTTCCTGACCGTTCCAGAACTTCTTGAAGCCCTTCGGGAACTTCGGCACCGCAGGCACCGCACTGATCAGCACGCCGCCGAGCTTGCCGATGCCGTAGTCGCGGACTCCTTCGTAGCCGTACTCGCCGAGCTGCTTGCCCATCTCCGGCGCAGTGATGTAGAACTTCGTGTCGGGACCGAGCTTCGTCTGCTGTCCGCGCTGAATGCCCCCGAGCGTGTTGTCCGACAGCTCGGAGCCGACGTTGCCCGCGGTCTCCTTGAGCGAATCGTTGACGTCACCCGCCGCCTTGCCGGCCTTGGTGTTCGACACCCAGTTGACCGCGTCGGCGACCTTCTCCTTCGCGCCCGTCTTGAAGCGGTACCACAGCGTCGGCGGTTTCGAAGCACGGTCGTCTTCCTCGGCCTCCGCCCGGTCGTTGTTCGCCTGCTTCGCCTCGTCGCGCAGCTGTTCCGCCTCTTTCGCGGCGTCCTGCGACGTGAGCCACTCACTGAAGCCGTATTTGTCGATCACCTGCTTGTTGATCTTGTAGATCTGCTTCAGCGAAAGCGTGCAGTTCTCCTGGCCGGCGCACGCCGGATCGCCGCCGTCGGGATCGACGAAAGCGATCGGGTTCGAATCGGCGTAGGTGTAGCGGTTCACTCCCGGCATCGGGTCGCAGCTGATCCAGCGGGCTAGCCACGGCGCGTAGTAGCGCGCGCCGAAGTAGTAAAGCCCGCTCTCCTCGTCGCGCTCCTTGCCGACATAGCGGAAGCGCTTTTCCGAGTCGAGCCCGGCGGCGACCGCCTGCAACATCGTCCCGCCGTACGGCGCGTACTCCTCGTAGCTGATCAGGCCGCCGGTGTCATCGAGCTCGAGGGTCGCCGACCCGAGGTGGTTGGCGAACTGGTAGCGCGATTCGGGCTGGGCGGCGATATCCGTGCGCGTTTCCACCAGCGCAACGGCCGCGGTGCCGTCGACGACATGCAGAGTCGCCCGTTCGACCACGTTCACGCCGAAGCGCTCGAAGTGCTCGTAGCCGCCCAGGTAGGTGCGGCGCGACTTGACCGCGCCGGTCGCGAGCTCGGTGACCTTCAACACCCGCTCGCCCGCGGAGTCGTAGACGTAGTAGGTGCGCTCGCCCTGTTTGGCGTTGCCGTCGGCATCGGTCGCGTCGACGGCCTGCCGCTGGGTCATCTGCAGGCGGCTGCGGAAGTCCCAGCGCAACGCGCTCAGCTGCGGCATCTTCAACATGTTGCCGTGCGGGTCGTAGCCGTCGCCACCGATCGAGAAGCGCTCGGTGTCGCCGCCCACAACAGAAGTCGTCAGCCGGTTCGACTTGCGCGTCGGCTGCAGCTGGCTCTGTTCGTTGTGCGTGAAATCGCGCGTCCATCCGGCGTTCGCCGGGTCCGTACCGCGGTGCTCGATGCGCTGAATGTTGTCGAGCGCGTCGTAGAAGTACCGCTCCGAGTAGCGCGCCATCGCATTGCCATCGTTGGCGGCGAAGAAGATCCCCGTGCGGCCGAGGTCGTTGTAAGAACCCGGTGACGGCGCCGCGCCGGCCTGCCCGAGATGTTCCCGGCCTTCAGCAAACGTCAGTCGATAGATCGCGTCGTAGGTGAACTCCATCGTCGGCTCGACCCGCTTGTTGCGAAAGAAGATCGTCTGCTGCGCGTCGTCGCGGATGCTCACGACGTTGCCGATCGGGTCGTAGAAGTACGCGAGATCCTGAACCGCGTCCGCGCCCCGCCGCGTCTTCGCCGAGACCAGCCTCGAAGTTTCGCGGTCGTACTCGAAGGTCGAGCGGGCGCCGTTGCCGAAGTCGATGGCGGTTCTGTTGCCCTTGGCGTCGTACTCCACGCCCGTCACGTAGGCCGTCCACTTCGGAGCGCCCGCCACCAGCCCACCGCGCAAGTTGACGTCGACCTGCTCGACCGCGTTGGCGAGGTTGTAGGTCGTGCGCGAGACGCTGCCGTCCGGCACGGTGCTGGTGATCTGCCGGTCGAGCGCGTCAAAACTCGCGAGCGTCACCTCGGCGCCGCGCGTGAGGTTGACGACGGACCAATCGGGCGTGTGCTTGTAGTCGTCGATCACCTCGTGCGACGAGCGCAGCAGGTTGCCCTTGAAGTCGAACTGTTCGCTGGTCACGATCCCTGCCGAGTCGAACTGTTTGAAGGTACGCGTGCGCAGATTGTGCTGCTTCGCCTGCGGCGCGCCCTCGCCGTACTCGAATCGCTCGAACACGAGGTCGCTGTTGAGCGCGTCTGGATCCGACTGCGCCGCGTCGCTGCCGCGGACGATCCTGCGCAGCGGTCTGCGCAGCGCGTCGTACTCGACGCGGATCTCGTGGCCGCGGCTGTCCCAGCTGCGGATCGGCTTGCCGAGTACGTCGTTGAGACTCCAGTTGGTGCCTGACTCCATGCTCGCGCTGCGCACTAGATTGCCGCGCACGTCGTAGTCGTATGCGGCGACCGTGCGTCCGAGATCGTCGATCACCGCGCGCTTTTGACCATGGCTGTCGAGCCGGGTGCGCGTACGGATCAACTCATGCGTGCCGGCCGGCCCATCGCCGTTGTCGGCGACCGCCAGGAATGGTCTGCCCAGCGGGTCGAGATAGGTGAGCGACGGCGTGCCCGCGTGCTTGGCCGCGGCCGCGGCGGCGGCCGCCTCTTCAGGCCCTTTGCCACCGCCCGCGCGCGCCTGGCTCCAGGTCGGCAGGTAGTCGCCCACGGGCAGCCTCGCGATCGCGCCACCGACATCGGGGTCGGTCGCCGGGTCGGCCTCGCCGACTGTGTCGTTGACGTCCCAGACTGCCTGCCCCCAACCGTCGAACACCGTCTTCTCGTAGCAGTGGTTTGGGTGCACGACTGCAACTACACGCTGCAGCGGGTCGTAGAGCGTCGTCGGCGACACGCCTTGCTGAACCGCGAACTCGAACGCGGCGCTGTCGGCGAAGAACGGCTCGTAGCGGCGAACTGGATGGCCTTTGTTGTTTGCGATCAACCAGCCGGTGCCGACCCACCGCGGGTCGACCGTCGTGCCACCTGGCTGCAGCGGTCCCGGCTCTGCCTGCGCCTTGATCTGGATTTCACGGCGCAGCCCGTCGAGGTAGTGGTAGCTCTCCTGCCACACGGTGTTCGCCGCGCCGTGCCGCTCGCGGGAGCGCGTCTTGAAGAAGATCGGCGCCTCGCGAGCCGGGTCTCCCAGATGCGCGAACAGGTCGTACTCGGTCGTACTGGTGGGATCGTCGACCACCGACGCCTCGAACGCAGCATCGTCAAATACATCTCCTTCGCCGGCGCCTGCCTTGCCGAGCACGAAGCTCGCGACGACCATGCCGAGTGCGTCGAACCGCACGCCGTTGCGATTGTCATTCGCGTCGGTGATCAAGTCGCCGCCGAGAACGCGGTAGTGATTGCGGACGCGTGAGACATTGCCCGCGGCGTCCTCGGTCTCCGTCGGCAGCAGGTCGTAGTCGTCGTAGCGCACGAAGGTCTCGGACGGCAGCTGAGTCGTATGTAGCGGGCTGCGCGTGCGTCCGACCCCGAAAAAGTGCCGCTTTGCGAAGGCCAGCTCCTGGGCCGCGGTGTGCTGCGTGTTGGGCGAATAGAACGTCTGCTCCGAAGGCTGCCACCAGTCGGCGTCGCCCTGGCTGTGCACGAAGCCACCGGCGTTCGCCAGCGTTGTCGCAATCTGCGCCGCCGTCTGTTTGCCCGTGTCGACGAACACCTGCTTGGCGAGACTCGCAGTCAGCGCAAGTGTGAGCCGCTGCAGCACCAGGCCACGCGCGCCCTGCGTGCCGAGCGCCAGCGCGCCGCTGAGGTCGTCCTTGCGAAAGATCGTTCGCTGGCGATCGATCGGCCGGCGGCACGGAACTCCGGCAGGCGCAGTCGTCGCCGCGAAATCCTCGAACGGCAGCTCGTGGGCACCATCGGAGGCGGCGTCGAGCTGCAGGCGCAGTTCGCCGAGCCGGAACACGTTCGTGATCTCTGCATCGCTGCTCGCCGGTTGCAAGTTGATCAACTCGAAGTTGCGCGTTTCGTACGGCTGCGGAATCCGGTGGTCGTCGTCGAGCTCGACGAGGTTGGTGAACTCGCGCTCGCTGCAGACGATCGTGGTCTGACGCTGAGTGGCGCGATCGACCGCCTCGAGCGCCGGGTCGCTGGACGCCCGACGACGGCCGTAACCGATCGAGACCGAGCGCAGTACGTTCCCGAACGCATCGACGTCGAGTGTCAGCTGGTGGCCGACGCGTGGATCGGCCAGCGTTGCCGCGCCGATCGTCGCGAGCGACCGTTCGTAGTGGAAGTCGAGCTGTTCACGCGCGTGTACGGTCGCGACGGCGTTTAGGTTCGCTGCCTGCGGCTGCAGCAGCTCGACGGTGTAGTTGCGTTCGGACACTGAATATGGAACGCCCGCGGCATCGCTGCCGTCGAGCGCGTAGATCTCTTCGCGCAGGGTCGACCCACGCAGCGCCCGGCAGAGCTCGCGCGTCTCGAGCTCGTTCGGCGTATGCGGCTCACGCGACCCGTCCGGCAAAAGCATCGTGTCGGGCAGCACTGTGTCTGGCAGCTCCATCGCCTCGATCTGCGCGCCGGTCAAACCCGTGACGCCGTCGTCGTCGCGCGGCTCGCTCCAGTACTCGGTGGCGAACTGCTTCGACGTTTCGCCGCTCTCGAAGAAGGCGCCCGTGTGGAACCAGGTGCGGGTCAGCACGGGCGGTGTATGCGATGCGGCGTCGACGTTGACGGCGTCCGGCAGCACGTCGGAGTCGGCGAATGCCGCGAACTCTTCGGTGTCCCAGCGCTCAACCATGCCGAAGCCGCGGAACTCGCGTTCGACGCTGCCGTCGAAGTAGCCGTGGTGGTACGCCGAGCGCGAAACGAAACGCGTGCGGCTGACGCGGTCGACCGTTTTCACCCGTTCCACGACGTGGACGGGAAACGGCAGGCGCGTCACCCAGTCGCGTCCCGCCGCCTTGTCGGCCAGATAGAACTTCGTCGAAGACGCGTACTCGACGGTGACTTCGCGGCCGAGGTTGTTCTTGTAGCCGACCATCAGGTGCGGCTTCTGCCCGCCCATCAGATCCACGTAACGCAGCGGTCCGCGCGAACCCTGTTGCAGTGGCGACGACCAGACCAGGCAGCCGGTGCCGTTGCCGAGCAGATCGGCGACCGAAATCCGCGTCAGGTCGTCGATCGGCGGCAGCTGCTCGAGCGTTTGGGCGGCCGCCCAGCGGTTGCCGCACTGATTGGCGTAGATCGTCACGCCGCCGGGCGCCAGGTAGATCAGGTCGGTCGAACCTGAGCCGTCGATGTCGGCCAGCCGCAGTCGCCGGTTGTCGAACTCGTCGCTGAAATCGAACACAGGCGCGTCGTCCATCGCCACGCGCGCGCCAAAGCGGCCGTAGCCGAGGTTCGGCCAATACGACACTTCTCCGTTGCGGATTCGCACCAGGTCGGATAGCCCGTCGCCCGTCATGTCGGCCTCGTAGACCGTCTGCTCAGGGTCGGCGAACAGCACCTGCGGAGACTTCTCGTCGTCGTCGCCTTTGCGCACGCGCTGCTCGGCGGCGAAGCCATCTTCGCCGAGTGACTCATGCCAGGCGATCGCGCCGTCCTCGGTGATCATCACATCCGCATGTCCGTCTCCGCTGAGATCGACGAAGCGCAGATTGGCGCTGTCCCAGCTGATCTGCGGCAGCGACTTGAACGGCTTGAACGGTGACCAACGGCGGTCGGCCGTCCGTTCGGAGAAGCCGGCGTCCGGCCCGCTCGTGCGGACGACATCGAGCTGCCCGTCGCCGGCAAGGTCGAGCAGCTGCGTGCCGCTACCGAGTCGCGCGCCGGCCGGAGCCAGTTCCAGCGGCTCGATCGGCCCAAGTTTGCCGCCGCCGAGATTGGGCTTGTAGAACCATGCGTTCGCCTGGTCGGTGAGCACGCCAGAGATTCCCTCGCCGTCGAGGTCGACCCACTGGTACGTGCCGTCGCCGTCACCCGGCAGGTTCGCCGCACTTTCGGCGTCGAGCTCGTCGACCGTGTCGCTGATCGTCGGCTCGGAGTAGCTGAACTCGAGCGCCGGCGTGCCCGCACTCGTGTAGCCGCCCGCTCCGTCGCTGATGTAGCCGCTCTGCGCGATCGACGACACAAACGTCATCAGCGGCTCGCCTCGGCCGTCGGCATTGCCGCGGTAAGTCAGATCGGTCGAGCGCACGAGGTAGTCGCTGCCGGCGCTCGGTTCATCTTCGAAGTGATGGAACATCAGCACGCGCTGGCACAGGCGGTAAGTGCGTAGCTCGAAGCCCGAGCGGTACGACGAATACGGGTCGCGGCGGCACAGCCAGTCGCCGTCGTCGTCCGGCGCCGGGCTCAGTTCGCCGTGCTCGCCGTAGTCGAACACGAGCTCAAACAGCCAGCCGTCGTTAGCCGGGTCGGGCGGCGCCAAGCGCGAGACCTTGTTGCCGTATTTGATTCGTTTGACGTGACGGTTGGCGCCGCGCACTTTGGCGTCGCGGTTGCGCTCGTGTGCCGCGTCCAGCTCCACGCCGACGGCGTCCTCGGCCTTGTACTCGTAGACCATCGAGTTGCCCTTGTCGTCGAAGCTCTCACTGATCAACCAGCTGAAGATCCGCGTCGGGTGGTCCGGGTCCAGGTCGTCGGGGTCGAACAGCCGCGACGCGTTGTCCTTGCCGTAGATCGAGGTGACGTTGTCGCCGGTGATCGAACGCCAGTGCGTTTCGCCGCTCTCTGTGTCGGTCCAGCGTTCGATCCGGGCGTAAAGGCCCTCCACGCGCGGGCGGTAGAGCTTGATCTCGTAGGTGGCGTCACCGATCGTCCGCGGCGGCACGGACTTCGGCTGCCAGCCGTTCGTGGTGCGCTGCAGCACCGGCACGAGGTCTTCGGCGCCGGCGAGGATGAAGACATCGGACTCCTCCGCGTCGAAGTAGCGCGGTAGCCCCTTGTCGGTCTTGCGGGTGATCGCCGGCACCGCAACGTTCCAGCCGCTGCCGAAGAGCGATTTGCCTGCGCCCGAGTCGTACGAAAGCGAAAGCTTCGGGCCGAAGCCGGCGCGGCCGGGCGAGGCGAAGACCGGGATCGTCAACGACGCTGTGCCGTTCGATGCATTGGTCGAGAACTTCTCGCCGATGTCGCTGATCGCGCCGCCGCCTTTCGGCAGCGACAGCGCGGGCGCGGCCGACTGCTGGGCCGCGTCGGCCTGCGGCTTTGAATCGCCGCGCGGCTCGTCGACGCTCTTGACCGGATCGATCCCGGGGCCGGAATTTGCGTTGGCAGAGTCTGATTTGGGTTGTTCTGCCATCAGGGCAGCCAATATAAAGAAGCTGCGGCGCTCGGGTCGTGCGCCCGTTCCGTGGCCACGACGAATAGCCTGCGGAGATGATCGATCCGCTCGAGCGCTGGCGCGAATACGGCGAGAAGCCCGACTACGCGGGCCTGCTGACCTTCGGCGGCGCGCCGTACACGCAGGACCCGGCCGAGCTGGCCGGCTGCGACGTGGCGATCGTCGGCGCGCCGACCGACGATCTCGTCAGCGACCGCCCCGGCGCTCGCTTCGCGCCGCGTGCGATCCGCGCCGCCAGCTGCCCGCCCGGGCCGCACATGGAGACGAAGGTCGACGCGTTCGAGCAGTTGAAGATCGTCGACTACGGCGACGCGCCTGTATTGCCGGCCGATGCGGCACGCACACATCAAGCGATCGAGCGCACGGTCGGCGAGGTACTCGCCGCCGGCGCAATCCCGATCGTGCTCGGCGGCGACCACGGCATCGCCGAGCCGGACATCCGTGCCTGCGCCGCCAAGCACGGCCCCGTCGGGCTGGTCCACTTCGACACGCACACCGACACCGGCACCGAGGTCTTCGGCGTCGAGGTCAGTCACGGCACACCGATGTACCGGCTGGTCGAGTCGGGGCACGTGGACCCGGCGCGCTACGTGCAGATCGGGCTGCGCGGCTACTGGCCCGGAGAGCAGGAGTTCGCGTGGCAGGACGCCAAGGGCATCACCGCGATCCCGATGCACGAGATCCGCGACCTCGGCATCGAAGCGGTCGTCGGCCGCGCGATCGGCGTCGTGGGCGGCGGTCCGACCTTCGTCAGCGTCGACATCGACGTGCTCGACCCGGCGTTCGCCCCCGGCACCGGCACCCCGGAGCCCGGCGGCATGACCACCCGCGAACTGCTGTGGGCCTGCCGAGCGATCGCCACAGAGATCGACGTCGTCGGCGCCGACATCGTCGAGGTGATCCCGACTGCCGTCGGCTCGGCCGACATCACCGCGCTTGCCGCCGAGCGCATCGTGCGCGAACTGTTGACGGGCATCGCCGCCCGTCGTTCTAACGCGTCTTGAGTTCGATGATCCGCGCTGCCGCCGATTCCAGCGCGGAGCGGTCCAGGCCGGCGGCGCGCAGCTTGTCGAACGCGCGCATCGCGCGGCCGAACGCCTGGCCGTAGAGCACCACGTCGATCCCCGCCTGCACCGCGCGCGTGGCGTCTGAGCCGGTGGCGCTGAACTGCGGCGTCTCCATTGCGTCGGTGATCGTCAGCCCGGTGAAGCCGGTGCCCTTGAGCAGTTCGTAGGTCTTCGGGCTGAGCGATGACGGCACGTTGATGCCGAGCTTGGGATAGCGGGCGCTGGCGATCATCACGAACGACGGCTGGCATTGTTTGTAGGCGGCCAGACCAGATTCGATCTGCGCCTCGGTCGCGTTGATCTTCACGTCATCGAAGTCGGTGTCGGCACCAGCCCGGCCGAGTCCGGGAAAGTGTTTGAAGGTCGCGGCGACGCCGCCGGCCTCGTTGCCCTGAGCGAAGCCGCAGCCGGCGCCGGCAACCACGTCGGCGTGGCGCGAGTACGCGCGATTGCCGAGGAACGAGTTCTTCACGCGTGGCACGTCGACGACCGGCGCGAGATTCACGTTGAAGCCGTACTTCTTTAGCGCGCGGCCCGTCGCCTTACCTTGCTTGAGCGCGGTCGCCGCCGGATCGTTCGCGCGCCCCATCTGCGCCGGCGTGAGGGTCGGCGGCAACGTCGGCAGGCGCTGAACGATGCCGCCTTCCTGATCGATCATCAAGAACAGTGGCGGGCGGCCCGCGGCCTTCGCCGTCGCCTGCAGCTTCTTGATCGCGCGGCGCGCGGTGGCCGGCTTCGGCATGTTGTTGGCGAACAGAATCACGCCGCCGATGTGGCCGAGCTTCACGGCGCGCAGCACGGCACGCGGCGGCGTCGTGCCGACGTAGCCCGTGACGATGCGCTGGCCGATCAACTCGGCCGTCGTCATCGACTGCACATCTGGCTGGGGCGCAGCCCCGATCGCCGCCGCCAACGCGATGACCGCGACCAATGCGGATTTCACTGTGCGTTCCAGTCGCCGTCCCGGAGCTGCTTCTTGAAGCTGAGGATCCGCGCCGCGTCCGCCTGCAGTTCAGGCTTGGTGATCGCGCCGGACTGTGCCTGGGCGAGCAGCTTGTCGTACGCCTTCGTCGCGAACGACGTGCGCTGTCCGAACAGAACGAAGGTGACGCCTGCCTTCAACGCGCGCAGCGGCGCGTCGGCGTAGTCCTTGATCGCCGGCGTGTCGAATGAATCGGTGATCGTCAGCCCGTGAAAGCCCGTGCTGGCGAGCAGTTCGTAGGTGTGCGGGTCGATCACCGCCGGCTTCTTGATTCCCAGACTCGGATAGTGCGCGCTGGAGATCATCGCCAGCTTCGGCGGCTGGTCGCAGGTGGCGTATGGGCGCCAGCCCGCCTTGATCGCCTTCGTCGGCGCGGTCACATCGACCGCTGCGAAGTCGGTGTTGGCGCTCGCCAGCCCCAGTCCCGGAAAATGCTTCATCGTCGCGGCGACGGCCGCATTCTGCAGACCACTGACGAAGCCGCACGCTGCCTTCGCGACCTTGCGCGGGCTCGACCCGAATGAGCGCGGGCCGAGGAACGGGTCGGCGATCGGCGGTACCCCGCCGGTGAGCGACGTCGGGTCGTTGATCGCGACCGTCTCGGCCGTGACCGCCGCTGTGACCGGCGCCGACACGCCGCCGGAATCCGTCGGCGCGGTCACACCGGTGGCGCCCGTCGGCACGATGTCGGCGACCGGCGCGAGGTCCACGTTCACCCCGACCTGCCGCAGCGCGGCGCCGGTCAACGTGCCCTGGCTGTGCGCCTTGTCGACTGCACGGCTCGACGCACCCATCTCCTGTGCGCTCTGTTTCGGCGGCGCCCAGGCGAAACGCCGAACCTCTCCCCCCTCTTGGTCGGTCATCACCAGCAGGTAGGGCTGCTTGCCAAGCCGTGCTTCGTTCTGCAGCCGGCCGATCATCCGCTGCGTCTTGCGCATGCTCGGAGCGTTGTCCGCAAAAAGGATCACACCGCCGACGGCGCCCTGGCGAATCGCGATCAGCAGCCGCTGTGGTGGCTTCGTGCCGGTGAAGCCGGCGACGACGCGCTGGCCAACCAGCTGTGGCAGCGTGAGCTTCTCGGCCGGAGTAAGCGCGCGCGGCTTGGAGTCCTGACCACAACCGGTCAAGACAGCAGCGCAAGCGAGCGCGAACACGAGCAGTGCGCCCCTGAGCGACATGCCCGCAATCTAACGGTCAGGTCAGGAGAACTTCGCTACGGCACGCTGAAAGCGCTCGCCGCCAACGTCCGGCGGACCGTGTCCGAACAACACCAAGGAAGGCTTCAAGGCAGCAAGTCGCCGCGCCGACTCACGGTTGAGCTTCGGGTTCGGGCTGAGCGGCGGGAACGGATCGCGAGCCTTGCCGGCGAGGATGAACGGGTTATAGCCCCAGATCACGTCGCCGCACACGAGCACACCGTCGGACTCGCGCCAGTAAGAGACGTGGCCCGGCGAATGCCCCGGCGTGAACAGCACTTCGAAGCCGGCGACGTCGTCGCCTTCCTTCAGTGCGCGCTCCACCGGGTGAGCCTTCGCCGCCGGCAACATGCGCTCACCGAGTCCCGGGATGTGACCGACCTGCTTGCCGATCTCAACCGCGGCGACGTCTTTCTCGCCGACCCACAGCGGGATGTTGAACTTGGTGCAGACTGCGTGCGCCGCGCCATAGTGGTCGAAGTGCGCGTGCGTCAGCGCGTGAGCGTTGATCTCGCGCCCCTCGAGCTGCTTGAGAATGCGCTTCTGCTCGAAGAACGCGCCAGAGTCGATCAGCACGTCGCCGAGGATGTAAGCGTTGATGTTGTTCTTCGGCCGGCCCGCGAGCTGCCAGACGCCGTCGGCAAGTTCCTTCATTGGCGCGGAGTCTAATAGCGCCGAGACTTACGCGGTTGCCTCGATCGTCTGAAGCGTGCTCGTGAGCACCGAACGAACGTGGCTGAGTCCGTCGGAATCAATCGGCACATCGGATATGTCGATGTAGACGGAGAAGAATCCGAGATTCCCTGGCCTCACTCGCACAGTGTTGTGACCGTCTAGTGCGCGCCGGATTCGAGCGTTCAGCGTCTTGCGTAGTTCTTCGTTGTTCTTGCCGGTCATCGTCAGCGCTCCGGAAGGCTCTACGTGGATTGTCATATCCATCATCGACCCCTCCCGCAGCTTGTGGTCAACGGTCACATGGCTCTGTCCGGAAAGGGATTGGAATGCGCAGGGAGCGTCACCGCTTTGCGAAGCCGCAATACCGGTGAACGAAAACTCGAGTTCCGATTGGAAACGTTCTGGCGACAAGAGCTCACCGAGATGTTCCGGCCGAATCGCGTTTTCGATCTTGAATAGCTCTTCGATCAGTTCGTTTGCGGTCCCGAAGCGGTTGGACGCCGACTCCTCGGTGCATTTGGCGTAAGCATCAACCCTCCGGCCGGCCGCCTCTCCCGACGGCCATTCCCTGAGCGCACGGGCCAGATTCTCGATGTTCTCATCGCGGCGGGTCGGATTTGGATCGGATCCGGTTACGCAGAAATAGGCGAGCTGGCCGAGCGAAAACACGTCTAGCGTCGGCTGGAAGCTGGAGACCGCCTTCGCGCTGAAATTGACCAGCTGCTCAGGGGCGGCGTACAGATAGTTCCCGATGCCGTCCCGGGTGACTTGCGAAGCGGTGTTGATCCACGCAAGGTCGAAGTCGGTGAGAAACGGCTCGACCTTCGCTGCGCCTGACGTGTACCGACAGACGATGTTCTCCGGCTTGATGTCGCGGTGGATCACGTCACGTTCGTGGGCATGAGCCACGGCTTCAGAAATCTCCACCAGCAGACGAACCTGCGCGGCGGCATCCTGGGTCTTGGCGGGATTCAACAGCTTCAAGTTCGGCCCGTCAATGAAGTCCATGACGAATCCCACCGGCACATCCGTGAATCGATGGACTTTCACCACGCGCGGATGACCCAGGCGCTCCATGGCGTCGAAGCCGCGGCGAAACCGTGAACGCTTGATCTCATCCCCAAGCTCATTCGAGTGGTACACCTTGAACGCGAACTTCCGCTCTTCGCCTGCCACCTTCCAGACCGTCCCGAACCCACCGGAGCCGACCACTTCTTCGATCTCTCCCTCCTTGATCTGAGTTCCGGTCTCGAGGGCGCCCAACTGTGAGATCTGCCGGCGCACAGCGTCGGAAGTACCTTGAAACCGCTTCCGCCGTTTCAAGGCCGGGTACTCCCGCTGGCGGCTTTCCATCCAGGTTTGCGTCTGTTGCAACAGCACCGCCGCCTGCGAAAACCCCTTTTCTTTCCAGTCCGACCATTCCGGAGAGTTGAGCTGGCCCTTGTACTGGTCGAGCAACCCGTCGGCGTCGTCTTCAATCGACTTCAGCTCCTCTTCCTCCAAGGGAGGGCCGAGCACAGGGTCCCAGCCGATAGAGAGCACGAGATCGCTTGCCATCGACGCATAAAACGCAGGCGACTGACTCGCCTCTGCCTCGAACTGCGGGCCGATGAACTGATGGATGCTGCCAGGCGTGATTCTCCCGTACTGATCAGCGGCATCGCCGTACAGGCCTTGCAGCAAGTGGTAGGTGAATTTCCCGTGACCAAGTTGGATCGCCTCTTCAGACGCCTCATCTGCGAGGCAAGAAGCCAAGATCGCTCGGCTGCCAATGCCGTGCTTCAGCGCCGAAGCCAATGCTTCTGCATTTGCCGCAGAGTCACGTACCGAACCCGGGTTGATACCCACCGCGCCTGAACTACAGCAGTCGAGAAACGCAACGACGTCAACTCCGCGTTGCGCGATCTTGGAAAACAGCCCCGACAGCTCATTGAGGTGTATGCCTTCGCTGAATCGCTTTGAGTCCGAGGTGAACAGACAATCGTGCAGCGCACCGGCTCCACCGTGCCCGGCGAAGAAGAAAATGAACGTTCCGTCGTCCTCTCCTTCGCCGTCGGCGAAATCCGACATCACAGCAAGCACGTTCTCGCGCGTCGAGATCGGTTAGAACGTCGACATCGAATCCGTACTCGTCCGTGGCGAGAACTTCGGCGATCTCGATCGCGTCCGCAACGCAAAGTCCGAGGTTCGGAAGATCCGTGCGCGAGTAGTCGTCGATGCCGACAACGAGTGCTTTACGAAACAGGTTGCCGAGTGCGCCCGATTCCACGGTCGGAAATATACATTTTCAGACGCTCAAATGCGTTACTGCTCAGTAGGCGAGGTTTTGGTCAGTGCTACTTACCGCGGTAAGCCCGAATCCGCCCACCGTACTCATCTGAGTTGCTCTCGTAGAGCCCGTTGACCAGGCCCTGAACAATTGCCAGCAGCGCGGTGTGCGAACGCACGAACGACGGGCTGGTCGACGAGTAGTAGATGTGGTGGGTCGAAAGCTTTGCGATCTCGCTCATCGAGGCATCGGTGATGCTGATCGAACGGGCGCCGCGGGTGTTCGCCAGGCGCATCGCGCGGGTGACGATCGTGTGCGGGCGGCCGGCGCAGAAGGTGATCACGAGGGTGTCCTCGTCGATCCGCGCGACGCGCGAAATCGAGTCCTGCGACGGGCTGGCCACCAGCTCACAACGGTGGTCGAGCAGCATCAGCATGTGCCGCAGGTAAGAGGCGAAGAATGCCATCTGGTCGGTGCCGACGACGATGATCTGACGCGCGCCTTTGATCGCGTCGACCGCGGCTTCGAAGGTGGCACGGTCCATCCGGCGCGCCGTCTCCTCGATGTTGATCTGGTCCGCCGCCACGACCGACTCCGCCGCCGTCGGATCCAAGCCGAACAAAGTTCCGTTTCCGCCCGTCTCCTGCTCGCGGCGCGTCGCGCGGTACTCCTCGCGTGCGGCGGTCTGCAGTTCCGGGAATCCCTCAAATCCAAGCGCCTGGCTGAAGCGCACGACGGTCGACGACGAGGTCTGCACCTGCGCGGCGAGCTGCTCGGCAGTCTGGAACGCCGACTCTTCGAGGTGATCGATGATGTAAAGCGCGACATCGCGCTGGGCGCGCGAGCAACCTTCGAGCTTGCCGCGAATCAATTCGCTCAGGGTGAGCGGCTTCGCAGCTTCGGACTTGGCGGCCTTGCTGGCCTTGATCGGAGAGTCCGCCTTCGCGGCGGTCTCGTTCTTTACGCGCTTTGTGGCCGTAGCCTGAGGCTTCTCGGCGATGGTTGCTTGCTTCATGGGGCGGTTTTTCGCCTTACCGCAAACATTCCCTTCCGCAGATCAATCCATCGGACAGAAAAATCGCTGGAAATCTACTGATAACTCACATGGGATGGGCGTCCACCGCAATTTTGAGTGAGTTTTCCCATTCGGGTCGTGTTGAGCCTACGTTTGGACGATAAGTCGATGAACCGTTCTTTTTGAACCGCGACTTCGCGGCTGGAACGGGTTCAACGGTTGCAGACAGTTGCCGGCAGACGCGGCAATCAACCGTCAGGCAGACAAACCCCCCAACAGGACAGAGGACAGTTGGCATGACGCCCCAGCTCGCTATGCGGAATTCGCTTTCGCGCACGCTCGTATTTGTTTTCGCGGTACTGATCGCGACGCTCGCCTTCTCGGCTACCGCCTTCGGTGAGGCGGACACGTTTCTCAACGGAGACGGTCACGACGGCAACCCCGGACCGCTCGCGGCAGGCACCACGGTGCCGAACGCGGTCGCCCCGGTTTCCGGCGCGGTCAGCGCCGGCGCGACCTCGTTGACGATCGGCACGGTCCGTGCCGGCTCCGGCACAGGCGCAGTCACGTTTGCGAACAGCCGTCTGGTGATCGTGTACCAGTCGACGGGCTTCAGTGGATCGCCGACGAGCGGCGACCAGACAACCGCGGACATCACTTCCCAAGGCGTCGGTAAGTGGGAGTTCGCGCGTATCTCGACCTTTGCGAGCCCGACCCTCAACTTCACCAATCCTCTGATCAACTCGTACGCGGCCGGCAGCACGCAGGTGATCGCGGTGCCGGAGTACTCGGCGCTGACCGTCAGCAACGCGGGCCGCAACATCAACGCGCAGGCCTGGGACGGCACCAGCGGCGGCATCGTCACCTTCCTGGTTCAGGGCACGCTCTCTTTCACTGCGGCCGGCACGGTCTCGGCGAACTCGCTTGGATATCGCGGCGCCGTCAGCTACCTGAACGACACGACCAGCGTCCTCGGCTGCACGCAGAACAACGGCAACGGCACCACCAACCCGGCCGGCATGAAGGGTGAGGGCATCTATCCCTCCGCCTTCAGCACCACCACGCCCGCCGGCAACATCTTGTACGAAGGCCGCGGCAACTACTTGAACGCCGGAGCGGGTGGAGACTGCTTCAACGCTTCCGGCGGTGGCGGTGGCAACGGTGGCGCCGGCGGTAAGGGCGGCACCACGCTCGCCGGTTACGACGGCGCGCGTGACTTTGGCGGCCTCGGCGGCGTCGGACTGACTTACAACGCCTACCAGCAGATGGTCTTCGGCGGCGGCGGCGGCGCGGGCGACCGCAACAACGCCGACCCGGGCACCGGCGGCGCAGGCGGCGGAATCGTGCTCGTGCGCGGCGCCACGCTTACAGGCACGGCGAACTTCCAGGCCAACGGCGGCGCAGGCGTCGCCGGCAACGCAGTTTCGAGCCCGTACGACGGCTCCGGCGGCGGTGGCGCCGGCGGAACCGTGCTCGTGCGCTTCCAGAACGGCGTTGCCTGTACCGGCGCGACCGCCAACGGCGGCGTCGGTGGAAACAACGGCAACAACGGCTCGTACACCTGGTCACCGGCCGGTGGCGGTGGCGGTGGCAAGGTCTACGTGCAGGGCACGTCGGCCGGCAGCTGCCCCGGAACCGCTTCCGGTGGCGCGAACGGCACTACTCAGGGCGGCGCCGCAAACGGCGCAGTCGCCGGTGGCGCCGGAGCAACGACTTCGAACACGACCGGCATCGTCGCGCCGACCGGCGCGGTCACCGCGCCGACGGCCAGCCAGTACCTCGCCACGGCGACCCCGACCTTCAGCGGTACCTCGACCAACAACGCGACGATCTACGTCTACGTCGACAACGTCTACGTCGGCACGACGACCGCCAATGGCAGCGGCAACTGGAGCTACGTCTCCGCCTCGCTGACCAACGCAGGCCACAACGTAAAGATCCGCCCCGAGCTCGCCGGTATTTCCGGCGCGACGACCTCGAATGTGGCCTTCACGGTTGACACAGTCACCCCGACGATCAGCGTCACTTCACCCGCCAACGGCGCGACGGTCAACACTGCCACCCCGACTCTGACTTTCTCAGTGACCGAAACGAACACGGGCACGACTCAGTGTTCAATCGACAGCGGCGCCTACGCCGCCTGTAGCTCGGGAAGCGCCATGGCCTCCTTGTCGAACGCCAGCCACACGGTTGCGGTGCGACACACCGACCTCGCCGGCAACGTCGGCACAACCACCAACACCTTCACGGTCGACACGGTCAACCCGGTCGTCACGATCAGCGCGCCGACGGCGAGCCAGTACGTGGCCACCGCCACGCCGGGCGTCACCTTCAGCGTCGCGGATGCGACCGCCACGACCACCCAGTGCTCCGTTGACGGCGGCGCCTACAGCGCCTGCACCTCGGTGTTCACGACCGGCTCGCTCTCTAACGCCGCGCACAGCGTTGCGGTCCGTGCGACCGACGCCGCCGGCAACCAGGGCACGACGACGCGCAACTTCACCGTCGACACCGTCTTCCCGGTCGTCACGATCAGCGCGCCGACGGCAGGCGCCAACCTGAACACGGCGACGCCGACGATCACCTTCAGCGTCACCGAGACGAATACCGGCACCACGACCTGCTCGGTCGACGGCGGCTCCTTCGCCGCCTGCAGCTCGCCGTTCACCACGGGCACGCTGACCGACGGACCGCACACCGTGCAGGTCCGTCACACCGACCTTGCCGGAAACCAGACCACTTCGTCGCGCAGCTTCAACACCGACACGAGCCTCCCGGCGGCGCCGAACATCACGACGCCGGCCGGCAACATCACCACCAGCAACGCCACGCCGGCGATCAGCGGCACGGCCGAAGCCAACAGCACGGTCACGATCTACGACGGTGCGTCTTCGATCGGCACCACAACGGCCGACGGCAGCGGCAACTGGAGCTTCACTCCGGGCAGCGCGCTCAGCAACGCCGCGCACGTGATCACGGCGCGCGCCACTGACGCCGCCACCAACCAGGGCCCGGCATCGGCGTCGCGCACGATCACGGTTGACACGATCAACCCGGTCGTCACGATCAGCGCCCCGACCGCAAGCCAGTACGTGGCCACCGCCACCCCGGGCGTCACCTTCAGCGTCGCGGACGCGACCGCCACAACCACGCAGTGCAGCGTCGACGGCGGCGCCTACGCCGCGTGCACCTCGGTCTTCACGACCGGCACGCTCACCAACGCCGCCCACAGCGTCGCTGTTCGCGCAACCGACGCGGCCGGCAACCAGGGCACGACCACTCGCAACTTCACCGTTGACACGACGGCGCCGGTCGTGACCGTAACCGCCCCGGCGAACGGTTCGACCGTCGCGACGGCCAACAGCACGATCACCTTCTCGGTCACCGAGACCAACCAGAGCGCAACGACCTGCTCAATCGACGGCGGCGCCTACAGCGCCTGCACCAGCGGCGTCACGACGACCGGCTCGCTCGCCGACGGCCCGCACTCGGTTGCCGTCCGCCACGTCGACCTCGCGGGCAACTCTGCGACGACGACCAACAACTTCACCGTCGACACGACCAACCCGGTCGTGACGATCAGCTCCCCCACCGCGGCGCAGTACGTCGCCACGGCTACCCCCTCTGTCAGCTTCAGCGTCGCCGACGCCACGGCTACCACGACGCAGTGCTCGGTCGACGGCGGCGCTTACGCCGCCTGCACGACCGGCTTCACCACCGGCACGTTGACCAACGCCGCGCACAGCGTCGCGGTTCGCGCAACCGACGCCGCCGGAAACCAGGGCACGACTACGCGCAACTTCACCGTTGACACGGTGCTGCCGGTCGTCAACATCAGCGCACCGACGGCCAGTCAGGTCTTCGGCACGAACTCCACGACGATCAGCTTCAGCGTCACCGAGACGAACTCGGGCACGACGCAGTGCTCGTTCGACGGCGGCGCCTACAGCGCCTGCAGCACCGGCGTTTCGACCGGCGTGTTGTCCGACGCGGTGCACGACGTGACCGTGCGCCACACCGACCTCGCCGGCAACATCGGCAGCTCGACGCGCAGCTTCACGATCGACACGACCAACCCGGTTGTCACGATCAGCTCGCCGACCAACGGCCAGGTCGTCAACACCGCCACGCCGGGCATCAGCTTCAGCGTCGCGGACGCGACCACGACGACCACGCAGTGCAGCGTCGACGGAGGCGCCTACAGCGCCTGCACCTCGGTCTTCACGACCGGCTCGCTGACCGACGCCGCCCACAGCGTCGCGGTCCGCGCCACGGACCAGGCCGGCAACCAGGGCACGACGACCCGCAACTTCACGGTCGACACGACCTTCCCGACGGTGACGATCCTCACGCCGGCCAACGGCGCGAACCTCAACACCGCAACGCCGACGGTCACCTTCACCGTGACCGACAACAACCTGGGCGCTACGACCTGCTCAGTTGATGGTGGCGCCTACAGCGCCTGCAGCAGCCCGTGGACCACGCCGTCGCTGACCGACGGACCGCACACCTTGAACGTGCGCCACACCGACGCCGCAGGCAACGTGGCGACCAGCTCGCGCTCGGTCACGATCGACACTTCCTTACCGCTTGCGCCGAACATCACGACGCCGAGTGGCAGCATCTACACCACCAACACCACGCCGACGATCAGCGGAACGGCCGAGGCCAACAGCACCGTCACGATCTACGACGGCGTTTCCTCGATCGGCACCACGACCGCCGACGGATCCGGCAACTGGACCTTCACTCCGGGCAGCGCGCTCAGCCAGGCCGCCCACTCGATCACCGCTCGCGCAACCGACGCGGCGAACAACCAGGGCCCGGCATCGGCGGCCCGTTCGATCACGGTGGACACGACCACCCCGGTCGTAAACGTCACGGCTCCGACGGCCGCCCAGGTCTTCGGTACCAGCTCGACGACAGTCAGCTTCAGCGTCACCGAGACCAATCAGGGCACGACGCAGTGCTCGTTTGACGGCGGCACGTACAACACCTGCGCGACCGGCGTCTCGACCGGCGTACTGACCGACGGCGGCCACAACGTGACCGTGCGTCACACCGACCTTGCCGGCAACGTCGGCAGCACGACCCGCGCCTTCACGATCGACACGACCAACCCGGTCGTCACGATCAGCGCCCCGACGGCGGCCCAGTATGTGAACACGGCCACGCCAGGCGTGACCTTCAGCGTCGCCGACGCAACCGCCACCACGACGCAGTGCAGCGTCGATGGCGGCGCTTACGGCGCCTGCACCTCCGTCTTTACGCCGAGCACCCTGTCCGACGCCGCCCACAGCGTCGCGGTCCGCGCGACCGACGCAGCCGGCAACCAGGGCACGACCACCCGCAACTTCACGGTCGACACGACCAACCCGACCGTGACGATCACTGGCCCGACGGCAGGCGCGAACCTCAACACCGCCACGCCGAGCATCACCTTCACGGTCGCCGACACGAACCTCGGCACCACGACCTGCTCCGTCGACGGTGGCTCCTTCGCCGCCTGCAGCTCGCCGTTCACCACGGGCACGCTGACCGACGGCGCACACACCGTGCAGGTCCGCCACACCGACCTCGCCGGCAACGTGACGACTCAGTCGCGCAGCTTCAACACCGACACGAGCCTCCCGGCGGCGCCGAACATCACGACGCCGGCCGGCAACATCACCACGAACAACGCCACACCGGCGATCAGCGGTACGGCCGAGGCGAACAGCACCGTCACGATCTACGACGGCGCCAGCTCGATCGGCACCACAACGGCCGACGGCTCCGGCAACTGGAGCTTCACGCCCGGCAGCGCCCTCAGCGACGCCGCGCACGTGATCACGGCACGCGCCACTGACGCCGCCACCAACCAGGGCCCGGCTTCGGCCTCGCGCACAATCACGATTGACACGATCAACCCGGTCGTCACGATCAGCGCCCCGACCGCGAGCCAGTACGTGGCCAGCGACACGCCGAGCGTCACGTTCAGCGTCGCCGACGCGACTGCCACGACGACGCAGTGCTCCGTTGACGGTGGCGCCTACGCGGCCTGCACGACCGGCTTCACGCCGAGCACGCTGACCGACGGCCCACACAGCGTCGCCGTCCGCGCAACTGACGCCGCCGGCAACCAGGGCACGACGACACGCAACTTCACTGTTGACACGACGTTCCCGACGGTGACAATCCTCACCCCGGCGAGCGGCGAAAGCCTCAACACTTCAACGCCGACGGTCACCTTCACGGTGAGCGACAGCAACCCGGGCGCAACCACCTGCTCGGTCGACGGCGGCGCGTTCAGCGCCTGCAGCTCGCCCTTCACCACGCCGACGTTGACCGACGGCCCGCACACCGTTTCGGTACGCCACACCGACGCTGCCGGCAACGCCGCGACGAGCGCGCGCAGCTTCACCGTTGACACCGGCGCGCCGGCTGCTCCGGTGATCACGACGCCGGCGACGAACATCGTCACGTCGAACACCACGCCGGCGATCAGCGGTACGGCCGAGGCCGACACCACCGTCACCGTCTACGACGGCGCCGCGCCTCTCGGCACCACGACCGCCGACGGCAGCGGCAACTGGAGCTTTACTCCGGGCAGCGCGCTGGCGACCGGCGCACACTCGATCACTGCGCGTGCAACCGACTCTTCGAACAACCAGGGTCCGGCCTCGAGCAGCCGCACAATCACAGTCGACACGACCGCTCCGGTCGTGGGTATCAGCTCGCCGACCAGCGGCCAGGTCTTCGGCACCAGTTCGACGACCGTGTCGTTCGGCGTCACCGAGACCAACCCGGGCTTGAGCGAGTGCTCGATCGACGGCGGCTCCTACAGCACCTGCAGCACCGGCGTCTCGACCGGCGCGCTCGGGGACGGCCCGCACAACGTCTCGGTGCGCCACACCGACGCGGCCGGCAACATCGGCACCGCCTCCCGCGGCTTCGTGATCGACACGACCGACCCGGTCGTCACGATCAGCGCCCCGACCGCCGGACAGGTCGTCGGCAGCGCCACGCCGGGCATCAGCTTCAGCGTCAGCGACGCCACGAGCACCACCACTCAGTGCTCGGTTGACGGCGGCTCCTACGGGCCATGCAGCTCGGTCTTCACGACCGGCACGCTGACCGACGGCTCGCACAGCGTCGCGGTGCGCGCGACCGACCAGGGCGGCAACCAGGGCACAACGTCCCGCAGCTTTGTGGTTGACACCACGGCCCCGAGCGTCACGATCGACTCGCCGGCCGACGGCGCGTACGTCAGCGATGACACGCCGACCGTCACCTTCACAGTTACCGACGACAACCCGGGCACGACCGAGTGCGCGGTCGATGGCGGCGCGTTCGCAGCGTGCAGCTCGCCGTTCACTGCCCCGTCGCTGAGCGACGGCCCGCACACGATTGCGGTCCGCCACACCGACGAAGGCGGCAACGTCACGACCGAGTCGATCACGCTAAACGTCGACACCACCGCCCCGGCGGCTCCGGCGATCACCTCGCCGGCGACGGACATCACGACCAGCGACACCACGCCGACCGTCGGCGGTACCGCCGAGGCGAACAGCACCGTCACGATCTACGACGGCGCCACCGCAATCGGCACAACTACCGCAGACGGCAGCGGCGACTGGACTTTCACGCCGGGCAGCCCGCTCAGCGAGGGCACTCACACCTTCAGCGCGACCGCGACCGACGCGGCCGGCAACGAGGGCACGAGCTCGAACGACCGCGTGATCACGATCGACACGACCGACCCGTCGGTCTCGATCACCGCACCGGCGACCGACGGCAGCGTGACCGGCGACGACACGCCGGACATCACCTTCACTGCAACCGACAGCAGCTCGCTGACGATCGAGTGCTCGGTTGACGGCGGCTCTTACGTGGCCTGCAGCTCGCCGTTCACCACGCCGGCGCTGACCGACGGCACGCACAGCGTGACGGTGCGCGCAACCGACGACGCGGGCAACACCAGCAGCGACACGCGCAGCTTCGTCGTGGACACCACCGCCCCGATCGTGAGCATCACCGCTCCGGGCAGCGGCGACGTGATCAGCGACGACACGCCGACCGTCACCTTCACCGTTACCGAAGACAACCCGGGCACGACCGAGTGCTCGGTCGACGGCGGCGCCTTCGCCCCGTGCAGCTCGCCGTTCACCACGCCGACGCTGACCGACGGACCGCACACCGTGACTGTGCGTCACACCGATGAGGGCGGCAACGCCTCGACTGATTCACGCAGCTTCACCGTCGACACGACGGCGCCGAACGCTCCGGTGATCACGTCGCCGGCCGCGGACATCTCGACCAGCGACACCACGCCGACTCTCAGCGGCACGGCCGAAGCCAACAGCACCGTCACGATCTACGACGGCGCCACCGCAATCGGCACGACCACCGCTGACGGCAGCGGCGACTGGACCTTCACGCCGGGCAGCGCGCTCAGCGAAGGTGACCACATCTTCAGCGCCACCGCGACCGACGCGGCCGGCAACGAGGGCGTGCACTCGAACGACCGCACGATCACGATCGACACGACCAACCCGGCAGCGCCGGCCATCACCTCGCCCAGCGGCGACCTGACGACCAGCGACACGACGCCGACGATCAGCGGTACGGCCGAGCCGAGCAGCACGGTGACGATTTACGACGACGGCACTGCGATCGGCACCACAACGGCCGACGGCAGCGGCAACTGGAGCTTCACGCCGAGCACCCCGCTCAGCGAAGACGACCACCCGCTCACGGCGACTGCCAAGGACGCCGCGGGCAACGAGGGCGACCCCTCCACGGTGCACACGGTCACTATCGACACCACCGCACCGAACGTGGCGATCAGCGCCCCGACCGCCGGCCAGCACGTGAACACCGACTCTCCGGAGCTCGACTTCACGGTCACGGATGCAAACGGCCCCACGAGCACCTGCTCGATCGACGGCGGTTCGTACAGCGTCTGCGCCAGCGGCGACACGCTCGGCCCGCTCAGCGACGGCAGCCACAGCGTTTCGGTGCGCGGCACCGACGACGCCGGCAACACCGCGACTGCCTCGCGCAGCTTCGTCGTGGACACCACGCCGCCGGTGACGACGCTCGACGAGACGCCGGACGCGAACGACCCGTCAAGCGACGCGACGTTCAAGTTCAGCTCCAACGAGAGTCCGTCCACCTTCGAGTGCCGCGTCGACGGCGGATCCTGGACCCTTTGCACTAGCCCGCTGACGATCACCGGTCTGGCCGACGGTCCGCACACCTTCGACGTGCGCGCGATCGACGAAGCCGGCAACCCGGACCCGGCACCGGCCAGCTTCAGCTGGACGATCGACACGAGCGCCCCGGCCGCACCGGCGATCACCTCGCCCGCCGACCCGACGACCACGTCCGACAACACGCCGACCTTCAGCGGCACCGCCGAGGCGAACAGCACCGTCGTCGTCTACAACGGCGCCAGCGCGCTGGGTTCGACGACAGCCGACGGCAGCGGCAACTGGAGCTTCACGCCGAGTAGCGCGATGAGCGACGGTGCGCACGCGGTCACCGCAAAGGCCAGCGACGCCGCGGGCAACACCAGCCCGGCCTCGAACACGGTCAATGTGACGATCGACGCCTCGGCGCCGCAGACGAGCATCGACTCGCACCCGGCCAGTGTGACCAACGACAACACGCCGAGTTTCACCTTCAGCGCCGACGAGTCGAGCACCTTCGAGTGCAACCTCGACAGCGCCGGCTGGAACACCTGCAGCAGCCCGCTCAACATGAGCGCGCTGGCCGACGGCAACCACACCTTCCAGGTGCGCGCGATCGACGCCAGCAACAACACCGACGCTACGCCGGCCAGCTTCAGCTGGAAGATCGACACGGACGCCCCGGCTGCGCCGGTGGTGACCGGCCCGGCTGAGGGTTCGACAACCAACGACAGCACGCCGCACATCACCGGTACGGCCGAGGCGAACAGCACGGTCAATGTGTTGATCGACGGCTCGCCGGTCGGCACTGCAACTGCCAACGGTTCGGGCAACTGGAGCTTCGACGCTCCGGCTGCGCTCGCCGACGGCGCCCACACCGTGAGCGCGTCCGCGACCGACGCCGCCGGCAACACCGGCCCGACGTCCAGCGACACGCACTTCACGGTCGACACGACGCCGCCGGGCGGCACTGCCACGCAGGACCCGACAACTACGGGACCGGGCAAGTCGCCGGTCTTCGATCTGGCCACTCCGGATGGCACGGCCACGATCACCTGCAGCCTCGACGGCGGCTCGTTCAGCACGTGCAGCACGCCGTTCGCGCCGCAGGGTCTTTCGTTCGGCCACCACACGCTTACGGTCCACTTCACGGACCCGTCCGGCAACCAGACCGTCAAGGTGATCGACTTCGACGTCGTCGCCGACGCCACGCCGATCGAGCCGCCGACGGTGCCGACCTGCCCGGTCGACGAGGGCGACGAGCCGGCGGTTCCGGCGAACATCAATGTTCTGTCGGCCCAGATCAGCCGCAAGACGCTGCTGAAGTTCACGGTCACCAGCGACCAGTTCATCATCGCCCGCATCACCGTGAAGAACGGCTCGAAGAAGCTCGGCACCGCGGTTCGCGCGATCAACAAGGGCAAGCGCTTCTTCGTGCTGAAGGTCAAGAAGCTGCCGAAGGGCACGCAGCTGACCGCGCGTCTGAACGCGATCAGCCTGAGCGGCGGTAAGTCCGTCGCGCAGACCGGATTGAACGTGGACAAGACGGGCAAGGTCACGGTTGGCGCGCTCAACGGCCAGGCAGGCGGTTCCGCCGGCACGAGCGTGACCGACTGCAACAAAGAGACTGGCGCGCCGAAGTTGAAGCTGACGGTCGCGACCAAGGCCAAGGTGAAGATCGGCACGAACAAGCTGACGGTCACCGCGACTTCAACTCAATTCGCAGTAGCGACCTTCAAGGTGATCCAGAACGGCAAGGTTTTGGGCCGCAAGGTCTACCTGCTCAAGCCGGGCAAGAAGCTGAAGCGTCCGCTGAAGCTGCTCGGCTCATCAAAGCTTGCCAAGGGCAAGGCGACGGTAAAGGTCTCGATCTTCTCCGTCGACGGCGTCCGCGTGAAAACGACCAAGAGCGTCAAGGTCAAGTAGCGCGTCCGTTTGGGAGGGCACACCAGAAATCGAGCCGCACTGTCTGGCGGCTCGGTTTCGTATGGACGCGACCGGGTCGGAACTCTGCCGGCTCGGTCGCCCTCCCTGTAATTCTCTTCCGCGAGGCGCCTAGCGCCCGCCCCATGCCAGCAGCACCTGCCCGTATCCTCCAGCGACGGGCCGGTAGCTCAGTTGGTTAGAGCAGGGGACTCATAATCCCTGGGTCGTAGGTTCGAGTCCTACCCGGCCCACTAAAGGAAGGCCCCAAATCCAGCCGACTGGATCGCAGCAATGAATCAACTCAAAGCCCTGGTCCGGGATCGCACTCTTCGAAGAGATATCGCTCTCATCGTTTTCGGAGTCGTCCTCGGGGCTTTCCTCCCCGACGTGCGACACGGCATCGCAGATGCCTTCACTTCTGAGCCGCTTTCCCCAGCGGCGCAAATCGCAAGAATCGAACGCGACGCCGCGCGCGACCACTATGCGACCGGCCTGAGGCGCCTTAGCCTGCGTGGCGACGGAACGCAATCGCTTGTCGTCTTACTTCGATATTCACCGCCTAAATCAACGGACTGGGAGAAATGGAAGTCAGACGAGGTCCGCATCTACGACATGACCAGCGAAAATGGATCGGAACGTTGGAAGCTCGGATTTCGATTCCGTCCGGTGTCCACGTTCACGCCGCCCATTTTTGGAACCGCTTGGAGATTCTCTTTCGACAACTCCTTTTCGGTGGGCCCCGACGATCGCACGGCCATCCTTGGTGAGTTTCACGAAAACCATGCAGACCAATCAAGTGCCCGCCCTGTCTTGATTCGCTGGGATCACGGATCGCAGGAATACACAATCTCTTCCCTGCTTCGGGGACCACTTCGAATCCCTGTCGGAAAAGACTCGACAGGCCGTGCGCAGTTCATGCGAAAGGTCTATACGGCCCCAGCCGCCCTCAAGAACGAGTTTGGAGCCGAAACATTGCGAGTGTTTGGCACGGGCGCAGTTGGTATCGACAAGAGCGAAAACGGGCAAACCCTCTTGTTGGCAACGCCAGTAGGAAGCGCCAAGTTCGTACTTTCTGGACAGTGCCTTGAAGCTGACGGTGCCGCGATTGACAAATGGCCGTGCGGACACGTTCGGGTCAAATGGACGCCGTCGCTTTTTGATCGAGACGGCATCGCCAAAGCCTGGCACGCCCAGGCCGGAAACTCTCATGGGCTCGGCTAACTAGCACCGTTCAATCAGCATTTCCGCGTCGAGACACCGTTTCAGCCTCCCTGTCGCCAAGTGGTTCGGGTCAATATGCGATCCGGCCCAATTTGGAACTGCGAGCGAATCGCCGAAACGTCGGCCAGCGGAGCGGTTTCCGCGTAGGTATTGACCTCCTCACGCCGTCTGAAACGGCGGATCCAACGATTCGACTTCTCAAGGCTGCCCGCGTACTCATATCTAGATTTCGACCACATTTCCTGTGACGCACTAGTTCTCGGCCCGAAAGGTATGGCGTGTTGCTTGAAAGCGCGTCCAAACCACAGATAAAAATCAGCGCACGCGTCCACGATGCCCCAGGCGTAAGTCTTGTAATTGCCCGGGTTTGCTCCGTACTTCAAGTCCAAAAATCGCGCGTTGGCAGTCGCCCCTGGGATGAAATAGTCAAGTCGCACGCCAAATGCCGAATCCTTTGCCTTCGTCATTTCGGCAAACCGGGTGTCGCGCAGCTTGACGGTACCCACCGCAGGCGCCTCAAAAGACGGACGGAAAGATTGGTCGCACGAAGTGACTGTGTAGAGCTGGGTAGTCCCGTCCCGCGTGCTCACAGTTTGCACCCAGTAGTCGCGCCGCTGATATGTCTTCTCGACAAACCGCCGGTTCTTCGAAGGCCTCACAAAAGCTGGCGCGCCCAATTCGGAGTCAAATCGCGAGGTACTAAAGCCAGCTTTTAGGCCTTCCAGAATCGCATACTCGTGGCTCCGCCAATTGACTTTGCGATCCGCACTCTGATAAATGTTCGACGCGGTTGACACGAGCACGATGATCGCTGACAGGAACGCCGCAACAAAAAACGTCATCACCACTGTCGGATTGCTCTTGACACGAGCTTCAAAGCGTTGCGCCCAATTTCCACCACCTTGATCGGCCATCTACCAAGGTTAGGAGCGTGGTCGGCACCGCTCGCATATCGAAACGACTCAACGTCAGATGCCTCCGTGGCGCAAGCTCTTAGACTTGCGATCGTTCAGCTCTGCTCCGGGTCCATCACCCAAGTTCGACTCGGCGAAAGGGCAGCAAATCTATTCGCCATCCAATCTCTCGGGGAGACTCCGTCTTGAAACGCTCAAGTCGTTACTTGCTCGTTCCGGTACTCACTGCGGCAATTTCGCTGCTTCTTCTGCCTGCGCTCGCTAACGCGGCCGCGGGCGCCACACAACCAATCACCACCAGCAACGCCGCCATCGACACCCTCTGGGTGCTGCTCTGCGCGTTCCTGGTCGTGTTCATGCTCTGCGGCCTCGCCGCGCTTGAAGTCGGCCTCGTCCGCGGCAAAAACGCCGGCTCGATCATCGCCAAGATCGTCTTCAACATGGGGATCGCGACCGTCGCCTTTTGGGCGGTCGGGTTTGCGATCGGCTTCGGCGGCGGAGACATCGCCGGCACCAAGGGCTGGTTCCTGACCGGCTTTGGCGATCCGCTCCAGGCCTTCCCCGCGATGGCGGGCTCGGACGCCTCGATCTACGCGAAGTTCCTCTTCCAGTACGCCTTCGCGGCCGTCACCCTCGGCATCGCGGTCGGGCCGCTGGTCGAGCGCGTCAAGTTCAGCACCTACATCATCTTCGGCGTGCTCTTCGCCGGGATCATCTACCCGATCGAGGCGCACTGGGTGTACGGCGGCGGCTTCCTGCAACAGTGGGGCATGCAGGACTTCGCGGGATCGACCGCGGTTCACCTCGCGGCCGGCGTCGCCGGTCTTGCCGGCTGCATGCTGCTCGGTCCGCGTCGCGGCAAGTACCGCGACGGCATCTCGCGCCCACTCCCCGGCCACTCAATGCCGATGTTCGGCCTCGGCATCATGATCCTGTGGTTCGGCTGGTTCGGCTTCAACGCCGGCTCCACCTTCCAGGCGCTCGGCGTGCACTTCGCCGAAGTGGCGGTCGTAACCAACATGTCGGTCGCCTGCGGCGTGCTCGGCGCCACGGCCGTCAACTACCTGATCGACAAGGACTTCAACATCGCGATGATCGGCAACGGCGCGATCGCCGGCGCGGTCGCGATCACCGCCCCCTCCGGCTACGTCGAGCCGTGGGCGGCGATTCCGATCGGACTGATCGGCGGCGCGCTCGTGGTGCTCGGCCTCAACTGGATCGACGGCAAGCTCGACGACCCGATCGGCGCGATCACCGCGCACGGCATGGTCGGTCTTTGGGGCACGATCGCGGTCGGCCTGTTCTCGGTGCCGAAGTTCGCGACGCTCGCGGGCGTCGGCGCGAAGAAGAGTGGCGAGTTTTCCGGCGGTCTATTCATAACGGGTGACCCGAAGCAGCTGTTCGTGCAGATCGGTGGCGCGGCGATCGTCGCGGCGTTCGTCTTCATCACCAGCTTCGCGGTCTTTGGCGCGATCAAGGGCACGATCGGCATGCGCGTCACGCCGGAGGAAGAAGACGCCGGCCTAGACATCTCCGACCACGGCATGTACGGCTACCCGGAGGTCTTCATTCCGCCGACCGAGCTCGCCGATCCGGGAATCCCCGGCGCCACCAGCTACCAGACGAGCCAAGCGCTCGGCTTCACCTCTTAGATCCAGAAGGGATACTCACACCATGAAGAAAATCGAAGCATTTGTCCGCCACGAAGCATTTGACGGGATCCGCCGCGAGCTGTTCGCAAAGGGCATCCCGAGCATGTCGATCACCGAGGTCAAGGGCTCAGGGCGCCAAGGCGGCGTCACCGAGCACTACCGCGGCGCCGAGCTTGTGATCCACCTACGCCCGAAGCTGAAGATCGAGTGCGTCGCTCCCGACCACGAGGTCGAGCTGATCGTCGAGACGATCCTCGAGCACGCCAAGACCGGCGAGGTCGGCGACGGCAAGATCTTCATCCTGCCGGTAGAAGACGCGATTCGCGTACGCACCGGCGAGCGTGGCGACGTGGTGATGGAGCTACACGAGAACGACTAGGCGCGTAGCGCCGTGATCTGCCCAGAAGCAAACTCTTCGCGTGGGGCGCTGACCACCCGGTCGCGTCCCGCGCGCTTTGCTTCGTAGAGCGCCTCGTCGGCGCGGCCGAACACATCGGCGTAGTCAAACGGCTCCTTGTTGCGCGACGCGGCGACGCCGAAGCTCATCGTCACGTGGCGCTCCGAGACCTCCAGGCGCGAGATCGCCAGACGCAGCGTCTCGGCCAGAGTGGCGGCATCTTCCGCCGCCGCACCCGGCAGCAGCACCAGGAACTCTTCGCCGCCGAGGCGATACGCCAGGTCGAAGGCGCGCAGGTGCTTGCGGATCGCGTACGCGACCTCTTTCAACACGATGTCACCGACCGCATGGCCGAAGTCGTCGTTGAAGTTCTTGAAGTGATCGATGTCGCCGACGATCAGTCCGATCGGCTGGCCGGTCACGCGGGACTGCTGCTCGAGTTCGCTCGCTCGCGAGGCGAGCGCGCCACGGTTGAGCATTCCGGTCAGCTGATCGATCACGGCGTTCGTGCGGTGCTGGAAGTCGGAGCGCATTAGCGCGGTTGACAGCACCGCGATCGAGAGAATGATCGCCACGGGCACGACCAGAAGCGGCGGGCTGTCGATCACCGCCTGCGCATCCACGCCGAGCGCCACCGCGCATGCAAGAAGTACGGCGAAGGTCACGCCGGCCACCACCCCGCGCAGCGGGAAACGCGCGCTCAAGGTGACGATCGGGATGCCGAGGCCGGCCAAGAGTGGCGAAGTTGGGCCGCCGGTCAGCGCGGCGCTCGACGCGATCATCAGCTCGGATCCCATCCACGCGCCGATCAACCAGAACTCCGGGCGGGGTGCGTGCGTGACACGCCGGTCGGCGACCGCGAAGAACGCGATTGCGAACAAGGTCGGGAAAACAGCCCACCAGTTCAGCCAGCTGGCGCAGACGATCAGCGCCGTGAGCATGATCGCGAAGCCGACGTTGCGCACCGGTTCGATGCGCGCCTCCATGTCGAGCATGCGCTCGCGCTCGGAGTCGTTGCGGATCAGCCAGGAAAGACGGTCCATGACTACCTCATCGGGGCTACCTGGCGGTAGCTAAAGGCTTTCGAATCCTTACTTCTTCGCGACTCCCGCCCCCTTAGGGAGCGGGAGTCGAAAGGTTTGCCGCTTCGGAATGCGTGAAAACGTCGGATGCCGCTTTGCGACCGGCGGTTGCCAGGGCGCACGCGTCGATTAGAGTCCGCGCACCATGCCCTTCAGCGACATCCTCACCGCCAACGCCGCTTACAGCGCCGACCACGACGAGCTGTCCAACGGCCGCGCCCGCCGCGGATTGGCGATCGTCACCTGCGTCGACACGCGGATCGATCCGCTTGCAGCGTTCGGACTGATCCCCGGCGACGCGAAGGTGATCCGCAACGCCGGCGCCCGCGTCACCGACGACGTTCTGCGCTCGCTGGTGATCGTCACCCACGCCCTCGGCGTCAGCCGGATCGCGCTGATCCAGCACACCGACTGCGGTGTGGCGACGAACACCCAGGACTCGCTCGAAGAGCTCGTTCAGCAGGAGACCGGCAACACCGCCGCAGACGTGGATTTCCTGACGATCGGCGACCAGATCGCCACGCTGCACGCCGACGCCGAGAAAATCCGCTCGAACCCGCTGCTGCCAACCGGCACCGAGGTCGGCGAGTTCATGTTCGACGTGCGCTCGGGCAAGCTCGAGCAGATCGCCTAGCGCCCGACGCGCAAGTAGTGCTGCAGTGGGTCTTGTGGCCACTGGAGCGTCGCGATACTGCCGAAAAAGGGGTAACTTGAACTTGCGTGCGCACGGGCGCGCGCGGGGGAATACAGGGCAATGGAATCTGCGACTAATCCCATGCGCGATGGCGAGGGCCAGAGCGACGGGGTCGCCAGCGAACGCGACCTTCAACATCGACCGTTTCGCGCGTGGGCGCTGCAACAAGACCTCAACGCGCTGCTGGGCGGTGACCCTGAATGGCAGGGCGAAAGCGAGCAGCCACAGCCGCGGGAGCACAAGCGCGACCCGGACGAACTGGTGCGCGGTCAGGCCTACCTGCGCGAGGAGCTGACCTCCAACCCCGAGTTCGACCTGCGCACTAAAACATCGATCGGCCTTTGGCTCGCCGCGCTGATCACAGACTGCCTCAACCAGTGGGGTCCGACCGGACTGCGGATGGATTCCAACTACTTCGCGATCACCGTGATCAGCGTGGTGGTCGCGCTGTTGCTCACGGCGATCGTCTACCCGCAGCTCTCACCGCGGAGCTTCCCATTCGTGGAGCAGACCATGCTGGCCGCCGCGTTCGGTCTGATCGCCTTCCAGGCGTCGGTGACCGGTGGCGCCGACAGCCCCTATTCGGTCTGGCTGATCTTCGCGGTCTTCTACGCCGGCTACTTCATGCCGCGGCAACAGGTGTTCTGGAACACGGCGCTGGGGGTCGCCATCGCGCTCGCGCCGCTGGTCTACGACAAGGCGAACACCACGACCAACGCGGCGCTGTTCGCGAACCTGCTGGCGACGATCTGCGTGGCGATCGCCTACACGACGATGTACCGCCGCCGGCTCAGCCGCCGCGCCGAACGAGCCGTGCGCTTCCTCGCGGTCGCCGACCCGTTGACCAACGTCGCCAACCTGCGGGCGTTCGAAAGCTTCGCCGAACAGCTGACGACCCAGACGCCGGGCACCTTCGGCCTGGCGATGGTCGACATGAACGGCCTCAAAGGCGCCAACACGGTGTTCGGCTACGACGTCGGCGACGACATGGTCGCGCGGCTGGCGCGACTGATGATGGACGTGTCCGGCCCTGACGACCAGGTAGCGCGGATCGGCGGCGACGAGTTCGCCGTGTTGCTGCCGCGCGGCGGCGAGCGCGACGCGGCTGCTTGGTACGAACGCTTCGTGGACGCTGTCTCGGCCCACAACGAACGCGTGCGCGGACGACTGCCGCAGATCTCTGTGTCGATCGGCACCGCCGTTTTCCCGGCCGACGGCCGCGGCACCGAGGACCTGCTCGACGCCGCCGATCGCCGGATGCTGAAACAGAAAACACCCGCGGTGCAGCCGCCCTACGTGATCGACGAGGCGAAGCCGATCAGCGCCACGCGCATGCTGCGCGATGCGCGCCAGCTAATCGCGCCGAAGCGCGCGTTCGGCCGCAAGGAGTTCGGCACCCAGGCGGCCGCATTCTGGATGCTCAGCGCCGTCTTCGTGCTCACCTGGACCACGCTGCCGGGCGCATACATCCCCCACCCGGCCGCCTCTGTGGCGCTCGGCTTCTACTGCCTGTTCATCGCAGCCACCGCCTATGCGGGTCGCATCCGCGGCCTGCGCACGATCGCCTGGTGGACGGCCGACATCGCCACGCTCACGATTGCTTTGCCCGGCATGTATCTGACCGGCGGCTGGCGCAGCCCGTTCCAGCTCTTCGGCGTGCTCGTCGTCGCCTACTACGCCCAGTACTACCGCGGCGTCGAGGCCGCGATTCGCGTAGGAATCGTGATCGGCACCTACACCCTCGCCTTCTGGACGACGGGCAAGGTCAGCCCGGCCGGAGAGTCGATGTTCGCGACGATCGTCACTGCCGAACTGGTGATCGCCGCGGCGTTGCAGATGAATGCCCGCGCAATCGACCGTTCCCTCGGCGTGCTCCGCGATTCGGCGACGCACGACGCGCTGACGGGCCTGCACAACCTGCTCGCCTTCCGTGACGACCTCGCGCGGGTAACCGGCTCGAACAAACCGTTGGTCGGCCCCGGCGAGAACGACCTGCCGGCGCTGATCCTCGCCGACATCGACGACTTCAAGCAGATCAACGACCTGGCCGGCCACCGTGGCGGCGATGCGGTGCTGCGTGAGGCCGTGCGTCGCCTCGAGACCGCAACCAGCCGGAACGCCACGCTCTACCGGATCGGCGGCGACGAGTTCGCCGTGCTGTTCTCGGTGGACCGCTTCGGTGACGCGTCGACGATGGCGGAGCGCTGCCGCCGCGCCCTCGACTTCACGCCGCCAGATCACGTGGCATACGACGGCAAAGTGCGCGCCAGCGTCGGCTATTCAGTGCTGAGCGGTGGCATGTCGCCCGAGGCCTTCGTAACGGCGGTCGAGACCGCGCTCGCCGAGAGCAAATCCAGCCGCGGCGACAGCGTGTCGGCTGGCACCAACCTGATGCTGTAAGAAGTACACAGCCGCCGACGAGTACTCTGAACGGCCCCCCATGGCCGACTTCTCAAGCAAATCCCCCGACAAGATCCGCAACCTCGCGATCATCGCGCACGTCGATCACGGCAAGACGACGATCGTCGACCACCTCTTGAAGCAGTCTCAGGTGTTTGGCGAGCACCAGTCCGAGATGCAGCAAGACCTGATCATGGACTCTGGCGACCAGGAGAAGGAGCGCGGCATCACGATTACGGCCAAGGTGACCGCCGTCGAGTACGGTGACTACCGCCTGAACATCGTCGACACCCCGGGCCACGCCGACTTCTCTGGCGAGGTCGAGCGCACGCTGAACATGGCCGATGGCTGCCTGTTGATCGTCGACGCCCAAGAGGGCCCGATGCCGCAGACCAAGTTTGTCTTGACGAAGGCGCTGCAGAACGGCCTTAAGCCGATCGTCGTCGTCAACAAGATCGACAAGCCGGCAAGCCGTATCGAAGAGGTCGAACACGAGCTTGCCGACCTCTTCCTCGAACTGGCGATCGACGATGACCAGCTGCACTACCCCGAGTTCTACGCCGTCGGTCGCGAAGGCAAGGCCTGGGCAAAGGCGCCGGCCGACGCGTCTGAGCCGGCCGACCTGACGCCGCTGTTCGAGGCGATCATCGAACACATTCCCGCGCCGAAGGTCGAGGCCGACGGACCGTTCCAGATGCTCGTCACCGCGCTGGCATGGGACAACTTCAAGGGCAAGTACTCGATCGGCCGGATCTCGCGCGGCGGCGTACGCGCCGGCGACACAGTCGCCGTGATCAAGCGCGACGGCACGGTCGAGAAGGGCCGCATCGGCGACGTCTTCATGTCGCACGGCCTCGCGCGCTTCCCGGTGGACCACGGCATCGCCGGCGACATCGTGCAGGTGACCGGCGTCGCCGACGCCCAGATCGGCGAAACAATCGCTGACGCCGAGTCGCCTGAGGCGCTGCCGACGATTGAGGTCGAAGCGCCGACGCTACGCATCTACCTCGGCCCGAACACCAGCCCGTTCAAGGGCACCGAGGGCGATTTCACAACGTCACGGCAGATCGCCGACCGCCTTCAGAAGGAGCTCGAGACCAACGTGGGCCTGCGCGTAGACCAGGAGGACAAGGGCTTCCTGGTGAGCGGCCGCGGCGAGCTGCACCTTTCAGTTTTGATCGAAACAATGCGCCGCGAGGGCTTCGAGATGGAGGTCGGCCGTCCGCAGGTCGTCACCACCGAGATCGAGGGCGAAACCTTCGAACCGATCGAAGAGGTCGTGATCGAAGTTCCCGACGAGCACGCAGGCGCTGTGCAGACCGAGTTCGGCCAGCGCCGCGCGACGATGAAGGACCAGCACTCGGTTTCCGGCGGTCTGACCCGCCTCACCTACGAGATCCCGACCCGCAACCTGCTCGGCGTGCGCGGCATCCTGATGACGAACACCAAAGGCACCGCCGTGATGAACTCGCTGCACAAGGGCTACGAGCCGATCGGCACGTCGCTCGACCAGCAGCGCAACGGCGCGCTGATCGCCTTCGAGACCGGCACCTCCACCCCCTTCGCGCTGCAGAACGCCGAAGAGCGCGGCACAGTGTTCATCGGCCCGACCGAAAAGGTCTACCAGGGCCAGATCATCGGCCTCAACAGCCGCGGCGACGACCTGGAGATCAACGTCTGCAAGGCCAAGCAGCTCACCAACATGCGCTCGAAGTCGAGCGACGGCGTCGTGCAGCTAACGCCGCCGACGATCTTCAGCCTTGAGCAGAACATGGACTTCCTCGAAAACGACGAGCTGCTCGAAGTGACACCGGCAAACATGCGCCTGCGCAAGCGCGAGCTGGTGCCGCACATGCGCAAGCGGCAAAAGGCCTAGAACGAAATCGAGCCGCCGGCTGCTTCCCTTGCGGGTCGCCGCCAACGGCTTGAAGATTTCGCTTTGCGGTTGAAGGTCGGTCGCTGGTCTCCCTGCTTCCTTCCTTCGTTGCCAGACAGTTATCGACGGATGTGTTGATTCGCGCGAGCGAATGCGCGAATGATCGACAAAGGGTTTAGGGCCTGGACCTCTCGAACTAACGTTGCGCGCGATGGAAGCGAACTACTACGCCGGCCAGCGACTGCCGCTGCTGCGCGACCGCGACGCCGGTGAGACCAGCGTCAGCAGCACGGAACTGTTCTTCGACCTCGTCTACGTGTTCGCGGTCACTCAGCTCTCGCACATGCTGCTCGACAACCTGACGTGGCGGGGCGCGCTGAACACCGCGATCATGACGCTCGCGGTCTGGTGGGTGTGGATCGACACCGCCTGGATCACCAACTGGTTCGATCCGCTGAAGTTGCCGATCAAATTCATGCTCTTCGCGCTGATGCTGCTCGGGCTGATCATGAGCGCCGCGATCCCAGAGGCGTTTGACGGCCGGGGGCTGATCTTCGCCCTGGCGTTCGTCGGGGCCCAGCTTGGACGCACCGGGTTCTGCGTGCTGACCCTAGGAAGCAACGCGCAGGCCACGAACTTCAAGCGCATCTTCAGCTGGTACGCGTTCTCGGCAGTCTTTTGGCTGGCCGGCGGCTTCGCGGACGGCGACACGCGGCTCAACCTCTGGATCGTCGCGGTCACGATCGACTGCATCTCGCCGGCGATCGGCTTCTGGACACCCGGCCTCGGCCGCTCCGACACACGCGAGTGGACGATCTCCGGCGAGCACCTCGCCGAGCGCTGTCAGCTGTTCGTGATCATCTGCCTCGGCGAGTCGCTGCTGTTGACGGGCAGCACGCTTGCATCTAGCGACGACATCGCGACTGCGAACTTCGCGGCGTTTCTAACCGCGTTCGTGTTGAGCGTGTCGATGTGGTGGGTCTACTTCGCGCGCGCCGGACGCAGCCAGGAGCTGATCCGCGACAGCGACGACCCGGGGCGCTACGGCCGCGTCTTCACGTATTTCCACATGCCGATGGTCGCCGGCATCATCACGCTGGCCGCGGGCAACGAGCTCGTGATCGCCCATCCGACCGGACACATCGAGCCGGCCACGACCGTCGTCGTGATCGCCGGCGCGGCGATCTACATCGTCGGCAACGCGCTGTTCAACGCCACGTTGATCGAGTCGTTACCCTGGCGCCGCCTCAGCGCGCTCGGTGCGCTGGGCGTATTGGCGGCGATCGCGCACCTGATGTCGCCGCTCGCCGTATTGGTCGGCGTCGCGGCAGTCTTCATCGGCATCGCGATCGCCGATTACTCCGGCACCACAGAAGTCGAACCGGTGATCAGCGGATAGCTACTC
>JBOGYW010000002.1:0-58008 GCA_050696815.1 Solirubrobacterales bacterium
GCCGGGTTCTCGTACTGATCGCCGCTGAGCCCGGCGATCACCGGCAGCACCGCGATCGCCATCAGCTGGCCGGTTCGTGCAACGGCGTTGTTGACCGCCGACGCCACGCCGGCCTCGTCCTGCGGCGCCGACGACAGCGCGGTCGACGTGACCGGCGCGACGATCAGCACCAGTCCAAAGCCAAACACGAGGATCGCCGGCAGCACGCCGGTCAGATAGTCCACGCCCGGTTCGATCATCCGCATCATCAGCATCGCCACGGCGACGATCACCGGCCCGACGGTCAGCGGCAGCCGCGGCCCGATGCGCTGCGACAGGCCACCGGCGCGCGAGCTCAGCAGCAGCAGGATGATCGTCACCGGCAGGCCCGCAATGCCGGCTTCGACCGGCGTGTAGCCGAGGCCGATCTGCAGCATCAGGACGAGAAAGAAGAACACGCCGCCGAGCCCGGCATAGACGGAGAAGGTGATCAGGTTCGCCGCCACGAACGTCGGCGAGCGGAAGATGCCGAGCGGCAGCATCGGATCTTTTGCGCGGCGTTCGACGAAGACGAAGGCGACACAGGCGGCCGCGCCCGCGGCGGCGGCCGCCAGCACGACCGGCGAGCCCGCGCCGCGCTCCGGTCCTTCGATCAGCGCCCAGGACAGGCCGCCGAGCCCAACCGCGGCGAGCGTTGCGCCGGCGAAGTCGAGCGAGCCGGTGACTTCGCGTCCACGCGTCTCGGGAACGTGACGTAGCCCGGCGAGAACGACGAATATGCCGAGCGGCAGGTTGAGGAAAAAGATCGCGCGCCAGCTGACGGCGTCGATCAGCCAGCCGCCGAGTGGCGGCCCGAAGGCCGTCGACGCGCCCGCCAGGCCCGACCACAGGCCGATCGCGCGGCCACGGTCGGCCTTCACGAACGACGCCTCGATGATCGCCAGGCTGCCCGGCGTCAGCAGCGCGCCGCCGATCCCCTGCAAGAAGCGGCCGGCGATCAGCAGCTCCGAGCTCGGCGCCAGCCCGCACAGCATCGACGCGACCGTGAACCAGACCGTGCCGACGAGAAACGCCTTGCGCCGCCCGAAGCGATCGCCGAGCGACCCACCGAGGATGATCAGCGACGCCAGCGCCAGCATGTAGCCGTTGACGATCCACTGCAGATCGGCGAGTCCGGCGTCGAGGTCGCGGCCGATCGCCGGCAGCGCGATGTTCACGACCGATCCATCGAGGAACACGATGCAGGAGCCGAGCACGCAGACGGCGATCGTCCAGCGGCCGGGGCCGCTGTCGAGTGTCAGACCTGCTTGTTCCGTCACGTCAGGCACCTTACAATTCCCTTACAACTCCCGAACGGCCGACTAACGGGCGGCTCCGAGTATCAAACCTATGGCAAAACGCGTTCTGATCGTCGAAGACGAATTCAACATCGCGGACCTGATCCGTGTGTATCTCGAGGGCGACGGGTTTGAACCCGTCTGGGTCCAATCGGGCGAGGCAGCGCTCGATGAGGTCGCACGCCAGGGCTTCGATCTCGTCATTCTCGACATCGGGCTCCCCGGTATCGACGGCTTCGAAGTGTGCCGTCGTCTCCGTGCGCGTACCGCCATCCCGATTCTGATGCTCACCGCGCGGGAGGACGAGATTGATCGCGTGGCTGGGCTCGAATCGGGGGCTGACGACTACGTCGTCAAGCCCTTCTCGCCGCGCGAGCTGGTTGCCCGCGTGAAGGCGATCCTTCGACGCGCGGGCGGCGGCGGCTCCTCGCTTGGCGGCAGCGTGCTGCGCGCCGGCGAAATCGAGCTCCGTCGCGACGCGCGCGAAGTGACGCTCGCCGGCGAGCCGATCGAATTGACAAACCGCGAGTTCGACCTGCTCGCGGCGCTGCTCTCCCACCCCAACGTCGCGCTGGCCCGCGACCGCCTGCTCGAAATCGTCTGGGGCGGCGAGTATCCCGGCGGCACGCGCACAGTCGACGTGCACGTCGCTCAGCTGCGCCGCAAGCTCGGCGACGCCAGCCCGATCAAGACGGTGCACGGCGTCGGCTACAAAATCGCCGCACCGCAGGCGGCGGAGACCCCGACTTGATCCGCTCGCTGCGTGGCCGCGTCTTCGCCGCCACGCTGATCGCCTCGGTCGCTGCGGTCGGCATCGCGCTGGCGATCGGCATCTTCACGACGCGCTCGGCGATCCGCGACTCGTACCGCCAAGAAGTGCTGCGCGAGGCGAGCGTCGTCGCCACCCAGGTGGCGCGGATCGGTGGCGCCGACCTCTCCCAACTGCCAGGCCCGCTCGCCGGCGGCGGCCCCGGCGGCGTCAACAACGCCAACGATCCCTATGCCAACGGATCCGGCCCGGCCGGCGGCCGGCGCGGTGATCGTGAACCGGCGCCGCCGCGCGTGCTGATCGTCAGCGCCGCCGACAGCGTGCTCGGCGGCGACTCCGCAAAAAAGTTGGCGCGCGGACACTCGATCAGCGGCATACGGACCTTCAACGGCGAACGCAGCGTGTTTGCCGCCGTGCCGCTCAGCAGCGGTCGCTACTACGTGCTGGCGGTCCGCCCCGACCGCATCGCCAGTGGCGACTACGGCAACTATCTGACAGGGCTGGTGCTCGCCGCGCTGATCGCGGCGGCGCTGTCCGCGGCGGCGGCGGCGTTGATCGCCCGGCGCATCACGCGGCCGATCGGTCAGGTCGTCGCGGCCAGTGCCGAGCTGGCGGCCGGGCGCACGCCTGAGCGCCTCGAAGTACCGGAAGAGACCGAGCTTGCCGAGCTGGCAACCACCTTCAACAACATGGCCGACCAGCTGGCGCACGCCCGCGAGGCCGAGCGCGTCGTGCTGATGTCGGCTTCACACGAGCTGCGCACGCCGCTGACCGCAATCAGCGGCTACGCCGAGGGCATCGAGGACGGCACGATCGACGCCAAGACCGGTTCGGCCGTGATCGTCAGCGAGTCGCAGCGGCTCGAACGCCTGGTGCAGGACCTGCTGGTGCTGGCGCGGCTCGAGCAGGGAACCTTCGAGACCCGTAGCGAGCAGGTCGACCTCGCGAAGGTCGCCGAGACCGCGCGCAGCAGACTGGCGCTACGGGCCGGCGAAGCCGGTGTGAACCTGCAGACCCAGATCGCGCCCGGCGCGATCGCCGTTGCCGACTCCGACCGCGTGCTGCAGATCGTCACCAACCTGGTCGACAACGCCGTGCGGATCACGCCGCAGGGCGGCGACGTGACCGTCGCGGCGGCACCGGGTGAGATCGTCGTCAGCGACACGGGACCCGGCATCCCCGCGAGCGACCTGCCACACGTCTTCGAACGCTTCCATCTGCGCAAGCGCCGCGGCATGGGCTCGCCCGACGGTTCGGGCATCGGCCTGGCGATCGCGCGCGAGCTGTCTGAGGCGATGGGCGGCTCGGTCGCAGTCCAGAGCAAAGAAGGCGAAGGCGCGCGCTTTACCGTGAGCCTGCGGCGCCCAGCTGCTGCAGCTCCGTCAGCGACTGCAGCATCTGCGCCCCCGCGGGCTTCTTGATCGCCGGCTGCGGCTGCCCTTGGTTGTACTCGTGGTACTGCAACGCGACGGCCATCGCGCCGGCGCCGAACAGCGCGATGTTCGCATTCAGCGAAACGTCCGTCAGAGCGCCGTTGTCGATCCCGAACCAAACCTGAGGGTCGCCGGCGAGCATCAGTTTGCAGACCTGTTCCAGCGACCCGCCGCCACTGAAGCCGGCGAGCGGCGACCCGCCGCCACCCGCTGCCGACATCTTCGACATCGCCTTGCCGAAGGCCGGCAGCACCGCTGAACAAAGCTTGTTGCGGCTGACGCGCGCTGCGATCGTCGTCACCGACTTGCCCTGGGCGTTCTGCATCGGCTGCGATTCGGCGAAGTGGCCGATCGCCTTGCCGAGCGCCCGATAGATCGCCGCCGAGTCGAGCGCCGAGGAACCGCGCTGCGCCTGCGGCACCGGCACGCCATAGGTGCCCTGCGGGGTCACCAGGTACATGTTGCCGTCGCCCGGCATCGAGACGCCGCTGCTCTGGCCCTCGGCGACCATCGTCATCGTGAACATCGGGTTCGCCGGGTCACTGTTGTCGCTGGCGCCGGCGAACGTCATCGAAAATGACTTGCTGTCGTCGCCCGCGACCTTGAAGCCGACGCTGCCGGAGAAGGCGCGTGTCTTGTAGGCGGCAGTCTTCTCAAGCGCCTGAGCGACGTCGCGGCCTTTGCCCGTCCAGGTACAGCCGGCGAGCAGCAGCGCCGCGAGCAGCGCGAGCACGGCGGCGGCGAGCGCCTTTACTGCGCGTGTAGAAGCCATCGATTACGGCATCGGCGCGCCTGCGGCGGCGCTTTACCGGCCTAGTCCAGCGCGCGGCTGAGCTGCGTTTGCGGCTCGATCGACCAGCGCTTGGCGATCTCGTCGAGTTCGTCGCCGATCGGCCAGCTGTCGGGCGCGATCTCGCCGTCGTTGTCCGGCGAACCACCCTTCAGCTTCATCGAGCCGGTGTTGTCGCCGATCGCCCGGATCTCATCGATCTCGACCGGGCAGAGCACTCCGTCTTCGTTTGACAACACCGCCAGCTCGGCGCGCTTGTCCTCGATCGACTTGGCTCCGCCGAGCTCCTCGATCAGGGTCGGCGCGACGCACTTGACCGGTTCGTGCGAGAGGTTCCACAGGCAGGCGGTCTGCAGCAATGTCAACTTGTGCCGCTCGGCGATCGGACGCACGCGGTCGAGCCGTTCGTTGCCGCGCTCGATCCAGCCATCGGGCCGGAACATCCGGTGGTCGCGCTCGGGAAACTCATGCCCCGGGCGGACATCGTCGTGGAACAGCCCGCCGTAGTCGACGACGCGCGTGATCAGCTTCACGTCGTGCTCGACGGCCGCCGGCAGCACCAGCTCGCCCGGCCACGGCTCGAACGGGTTGAGGATCACCATCGACCAGTCGATCAGCGCGCCGAAGCGCTCGAAGCATTCGATCAGGTCGAGCGTAAAGCCGTTTGCCGGCCCCGGGGCGACGCCCAGCAGGCGCGTCAAACCGGCGTCGCGCACCGCCGCCATGCCGCTCCAAACGGCTTCGCTCGTGTAACCGGTGCGGTCCGGGTTGTGCAGCATCAACAGGTCGAAGCTGTCCACGCCGAGCCGCTCGAGGCTGCGCTCGGTCGCCATGCGGATGTAGTCGGCGTAGTCGTCCGGGCCGCGCAGCGCGGCGTCGGTGAAGCGCGGGAAGCCCTTCGCGCCGGCGCGCTCGCCCTCGTAGAAGTCGTGGCCGATCGCACCGACCAGGCAGTAGCTGTCGCGCGGCAGCCCGGCGAGCGCCTCACCGGCGAGTTTGTCGGCGTCGCCGGCGCCGTAAGCGTCGGCGGTGATCAGCGTCCGGATCTGCGCGTCGGGGCGCAGCAAAGCGACCAAGCGGTCACGCTCGATTGCCGCTCCGAAGTTCATGTAGGCGCCGCCACTCCATGTGCCGAGCGCCGTGCGTGTCGGGTCGATCATCGCCCGAAAAGATAGCCCGCGCCCGTCGGCGCTAGAGCACGTCGAGCAAGTACAAGGCGTTGAGCAACTTGCCCACGTTCTTACGCGTGACCTTGTGTGCGTGCGGCAGGCGCTTGACCGAAACCAGCTCGTTGACGTCGGTGAACTCGAAGTCGCCGATCAGCTCATAGCCCTGCGTGGTCAGCGCTGAGGGCGCTTCCACATGCACCGTGCGCATCACGTTTTCGGCGTCGATTCCGAAGGTGATCCGCGGAAGCTGCTCGCCCGCCGGGGTCGCGTCCGCCCATCCGGTGGGGTCGGACACATAGAGGTGATACGCGCCGTCGTAGACGACCTTCGACATGTTCGGCAGCACCGTTTGCGCAAGCGAGGAGAACGGCACCGCGGCGGAGTAAAGCTCGATCGCGACCCCGTCGCTGGTTGTCGAGGGACCGTCGTCACGCCAATCCGACAGCGGTGCGACGATCTTGTCGACCAGCGCCAACGGGTCGGCCGCGTGTTTCGCGTGGAACATCCGGTACCAGGAGTCGGCATTGATCGGCATGCGGTAGTTCGTACCGCTGGCACGGACGTAGTAGACGCGCTTCAAAGCGACCAGACGGATGAAGAACTTCGCGGCGGACACCGAGATCGAGTAGTCGCTGCTGAAGCGCCTGTGATTGCCGAGGTTGAAGATGCCGGTCATCTGGTTGACCGAGATCACACGCCGCTTATTGCGGAGGCCACGCTCGGACATCGTCGCCGTGAAGCGGCCGGACTCGATCGTCGGGTCGGTCGTGACCAAACCGGCGCGCACAGCCTCGAGCGGGTCGGTCGCATTCGCCACCGGAGCCGCCACCGCGACGGCGACTACCACGCCCGCCAAAACGAGCAGCATCCTTGCCCTCAAAGTCATAACCCGTGTTTCGGCATCCGGCGCCACGAACACAAGCGAAAAAGTCGCTAAAAGCGCGTCGCTTCCTCGAACGGCTCGATCAGCTCCGGCCCTTCGTTGTCGGCGTTTCCGACTGCCGGGGCCACCGCGCGCGCCGTCATCTCGGTCGACGGAAACGGCTGCAGGGCAGCGAGCGCCTGCTGCGTGTCGTCACCCAGCCACTGCCCGACCTGATCGGGCGTGAGCATCGCCGGCATCCGGTCGTGCACTCCGGCAACGAGATCGTTCGGCTCGAGCGTGATGATCGCGCAGGAGTCGGTGCCGCCTTCGCCGGTACCGGACTGGAAGAGCCCCGCGAACGCGAAGCCCTCGCCGCAGGTTCGCGAGAACCAGTACGGCCGTTTGCGCGCGCCCTTGCCCTCGGCCGCGCGCCACTCGTAGAAGCCGTCGGCCGGGATCGCGCAGCGCCCGTCGTCGAGCAGCGCATTCCAGAACCCCGAGCCGGCCAGAGTCTCGGCGCGCGCGTTGATCAGCATCGGCGGGCCGCCCTTCCAGGTCGACTTGACACCCCAGTGCATCGACTCCGCGACCGTCGAGCCGCCGGCGCCACGGGTCAGCGCAAGCACCATCTGGCCCGGCGCGATGTTGTAGCGCGGCCGTTTGACGAGGTCGCCGACGCTCGCGAGGTCGGTGTGAAAGGCCGGATCGACCCAGTCGAACGTGCCAAGGGTGTATCTGCCGCACATGGGGCGCAATTTAGCCAGTCACCGGCGCGAGCGAGGCGGGACGCATCGACCGATGGATCGGCGTAGCATGAATCTTCCGGCTGCGCGATCACATTCGAGATCGCACATTCCAGCCCCACCACCACCGCCGATCCACCAAGCCCCCCGGTGAATACGGCGGATCGCAATCGCCAACAACCCGCAATCGCAGACGCGCGCCGCGCCAGCACCGCAGAGTCAGCAGGCTGAACCTTCAGATCGCCGCGACTCGCGTGTTGGCGGTGCGGCGGCGGACGCGGAGGAGTCCTAATAATTCGTTAATGCGTTGATCGCCTGCGCTAAACCGCGGTTGGTCACACTGCTTGCACTGAGTCTTCTGCAATTCGTCGCGGGACGCTTTCCCAAGCAAACCGCAGCCGTTCGAGCCGGCCATGACGATGGCGCAAGGACTAGTGACATCGCAGGCAGATCCCCAACTCCCCCCTGCCGAGCGAATGGCAAACCGAGGAGCAAACAACAAGGGCGACCGAGAGGTCGCCCTTGTTGTTTCTTTAGATTCTCGATCTGCCCGCTATTTGACGGTCAGCGTCCCCTTCATGCCGGCCTGCTCGTGACCGGGCACGCTGCAGAAGAACGTGTAGTCGCCCGCCTTGAGGCCCTTGAGGTCCAACGTGGCGCTCGACTTGGTGATGTCGTCGGTCGCACCGAGCTTCTTGCCGGAGGCGTCCTCAACGGTGACGTTGTGCGGTGTCGACGAGTCGTTCGTGAAGTCGATCGATACGTCGCCCGCGCCGGCGCTGAGCGAGGTCTCCTCGTACTTCAACCCGCCGCTCGGGTCGGCAGCCAACGCGACAGCGCCGCCGGACGATTTCTTTTCCGTCGACTGCGTTGCACCCTGGTCGGTCTGATCCGACTGCTGAGGGTTGTTGTCGGTCGTGTTCGTGTTGTCTTGCGCGCAACCCGCGAGCGCCAACACGAGCGCGCCGAGAATCGCGAGTACGGACAGTTTCTGCTTGCGCATCAAGCCCTACCTCTCTAGACGGGATGGTCAGCTACTTAGTATCACGGACCGCCGAGCGAAAACTCCACTGGCGCGCCGACTGTCATGCGTGTTATCTTGCGGCCGATCGTGAGTGACAGACCTCAGAGCGACGGGGCATCACCGCTGGTCGGCGTGATCATGGGATCTCAGTCGGACTGGGAGACGCTCGCTGCCGCAGCCGAGACGCTCGAAGCACTTGGCATCGAGCACGAGGTCAAGATCGTCTCCGCGCACCGCACGCCCGACCGCCTGTTCGAATACGCCGAGTCGGCCCGCGCCCGCGGCATCGAAGTGATCATCGCCGGCGCCGGTGGCGCCGCGCACCTTCCGGGCATGGTCGCTGCAAAGACTTCTCTGCCCGTGCTCGGTGTTCCGGTCGAGTCGAAGGCCCTGAGTGGGATGGACTCCTTGCTGTCGATCGCCCAGATGCCGGCCGGCATACCGGTCGGGACCCTTGCGATCGGTCAGGCCGGCGCGACCAATGCCGCCCTGCTCGCCGCGTCGATCCTCGCCGGCGGCAGGCCCGAGGTGCTCGCCGCGCTCGACGCGCGGCGCGCGGCCCAGACCGCCGCGGTCGCCGAAGAGCCAGAGCGCGACTGACCTCGTGGCCGGGCGCGTCGGAATCGTCGGCGGCGGTCAGCTCGGCCGCATGCTCGCGCTTGCCGCGGCGCCGCTGGGCGTGAGCTGCACGTTCATCGACCCCGCGGCCGACGCCGGCGCGGCAGTCGCCGGCCGGCAGATCGTCGCCGCCTACGACGACCTCGACGCGTTGGCCCAACTTGCAGCCGACAGCGATGTCGTCACCTTCGAGTTCGAGAACGTGCCGGCGCCGGCACTCGAGGCGATCGCGCGCAACGCACCCGTCGCCCCGCCCGCGTCGGCGCTCGAGCTGAGCCAGGATCGCCTGACCGAGAAGCAGCTGTTCGAGCGCATCGGCGTAGCGACCGCGCCGTATGCCGCGGTGTCGTCGCTCGCGGAGCTCGAGGCCGCCGCGATCGCCGTCGGCCTGCCGGCGATCCTCAAGACCCGCCGCTTCGGCTACGACGGCAAGGGCCAAGCGCGGATCGCCGCCGGCGACGAGCTGGCGCACGCCTGGGAAAGCGTCGGCGAGACGCCGTCGATCCTGGAGGGCCTCGTCGAGTTCGATCGCGAGCTGTCGGTGATCGCCGTGCGCTCCCGCAGCGGCGAGATCGCGGCCTACCCGCTCACCGAAAACGTCCACGCCGACGGGATTCTGCGCCGCAGCACCGCGCCCGCGCCGGGTGCCGGCGGCGAAGTCACGGCAAGCGCGCACGCGATCGCCACGCGGCTGCTCGAGGAACTCGACTACGTCGGCGTGCTCGCGCTGGAGCTGTTCGAACGCGCAGGCGAGTTGATCGCCAACGAGTTCGCGCCGCGCGTGCACAACAGCGGCCACTGGACGATCGACGCCGCGCCGGCTTCGCAGTTCGAGAATCACATCCGCGCGGTCCTTGGCATGCCGCTCGGCGCGACCGAACCGGTGCAGCCGTGCGTGATGCTCAACCTGATCGGCGGCTCACCGGACAGCCAAGCGGTGCTCGCCGTCCCAGGCGCGCACCTGCACCTCTACGACAAGCAGCCGCGCGCCGGCCGCAAGATCGGGCACATCACCGTCGTCGGAAACGACACGGCGCCGGCCCTGGCGGTTCTTGAACCGCTGGTCGCCGACGCCGCAATGTGACGAGCTGCTTTGAGTCTCCCCAGAGACTCGGGCTTGATCAGCCGGTGACGATCACCCAGTGAATTGGGGAGTCACGCGCTTGACCGTGACCTTCGCGGCGCAGCGCGTGAACGAGCCGAACTTGCTCGCCGCCTTGCCGTTGCTGAAGACCGTGACGACCTCGAAGTTGTGCTTGCCGGCCTTGTAGCTGCGCGCACTCAGCTGAAACGCCTCGGCGCCGCTGTGCGTCTGCTTCTTCTTGCCGTCAACGAACAGCGTCGAGGACTTGATCGAGCCGCTGCTGTACGACGGGGCGATCTTGAAGACACGCGAGACGCAGCGCTTGAACTTGGTGATCGCAAGCGACGGGTCGGCCTCGGCGACGACCTGCGGTGCGGACCAGGTGACCTGGCCGGTGTCCGTCAGTTTCGCGGTCAGACACTCGAGCACGACGGCACCGGCCTGCGGGCCCTGGCAGAGTGCCTCTGCAATCGGCTGCTCGTTGAAGAAGCCTTCGCATGCGGCCGGCAGCGGGCCATCCGCCTTTTCGCCGTTGTAGATCGGGTAACAGATGTCCGGCAGCTCGAGACTGGCCTCGACCACGTCAGTGCCGGTCAGCTGGGAAGTAAAGGAGAAGCTGGCGACGCCGCTCGCGTTGAGCGCGCCTTCGCCGGTCAAGCCGGTGTTCGGTCCGCTCGTGACCTTGAACGCCACGGTCACGCCCTCAAGCTCGTCGATCTCGCCGTAGACGCAGGCGTCGTAAGTGTCACCGAACGACGCATCGACCGACTGGAGCTGCGGCGGCGCGGGGTTGGTCGAGGTGACCGTCGCGGTGAAGGCCTGTTGCGTGCCCACCAGCTGCGAAGCCGTCTTCGGCGCGACGGTCAGCTTGCAGAGATCAGCGGTCGTGTAAAAGGTGTAGCCGCCGCTCGAAACGGCCGCGGATGCGGATCCGGTGGCGACTGCGAACGCCGCGACGATGCACAGCAACGTAAAAATTGTCCGAGCGCCGAGCTGGCGCGCAACGTGGGCCGAGCGAATCAATGGATTCTCCTATCCGAGTTTGAATGCGCCGCATCCGGCGGCGGTCAAGTTAAAAGGTCGCATCGCGCCTGCCACCGAGCTCTGGCCGAGTGGCGCGGCAACCAATACCTACTTAGATTTGAGTCTAGGTCAATTCTCCGGTTTGTCAAGGCCTGAAACTATGCGTTCACGCAGCATTTCCGTGGTGCCCGCGGCCGCGGCGCGGGCGCTGCGCGCGTCGCTCAACTCGACCCCGTGTTCGTTCGCCAGATCGAGCAGCTGCTGGCTCTTTTCGCCCTCGTTGGCTGCCTTGAAGAACAGCCAGCCGAACAGCACGAACGAGATGAATGTGCCCTCGGCCATCATCACCGCCCCAGCGACGCTCTGGTCGGCGACCGGCGAGAGACCCCAGACGTTCACTGAGTGCTGGTACTGCTGGTAGTAAGCGGTGCCGCTGAAGACGAAGACGTTGCCGAGCAGCACGCCGGCCAGACGCACGCCGATGATGTAGAAGAGCTTTGCGACGTTGCCGAACCAGGCCGGCTGCGGCAGCGGGCCGAACAGCGCCATCCACATGTTGAAGCCAGCGCTGAAGAACAGCATGTGCTGAATCACGTGCACGGTGTCGTGATTGAGTGCGGCTTCGAACATCACCGGCAGGTGCCAGAAGTACATGTTCGCGATCCAGAAGACCAGCGCCACGACCGGGTTGGTCAGCGGGCGCAGCGCCGCGATCAGCTTGATCTTCAGCAGCGGCTGGATCAGTGGGCCCGTGATGCCGAGCACCATCAACAACGCCGCGAGGTCGCCGATCATCAGGTGTTCGAGCATGTGCGAGAGGAACGAGTTGTCGTCGCTCGCGCCCAGTGGCGAGAGCGGCTCGGCGACCAGCAGGAAGATCGCGCCGTAGAACGCGATCTGCCGCGCCACACCGACGCGCCGCGGCGTCTTCGCAAGCGTGCGCACGCGGCGGGCGTACCCGAAGGTCACCACCGCAAGCAACAAGACCATTGGCGGCGACACCGATCCGAAGGTGACTTCCGCGAGGATGAACTTCACGTTCTCAACGCTACCAGCGGGAGCAAGAGTCCAGAAAGGCCGACGCCCGCCGCGTATCAATCAACGGGGCGGGCGTCGTTTCCCACGACAGTCTGAGCTGCCGGGACATCTATTGGCTTTTGATCAGCCGGTGAAGTTCGGGCTGATGCGGCGCGCGGTGGTGCGCACGGCGCAGCGCTTGAACTTGCCGGTCTTGACGACGCGCGTGCCGTCGCTGAAGTACGTCGTGAGCTTGATCGAGTGCGTGCCGGACGAGTACTTGCCGCTGTCGATCGTGAACGACTTCGAACCCGAGTCAGAGCTGCCGCCGCTTGTCGTCGTCTTGACGGTCTTGCCGTCGACCTGAAGCACGAACTTGGTTGCCGTGCCGTTGGTGTACGACGACTTGATCGTGAACTTACGGCTCTGGCACTTCTTCGAAACCGACAGCGCCGAGTCCGGTGCGCCCTGCGGCGTCACGGGAGTCGTCGGCGGCAGCCAGATCTTCGAAGCCGAAGCCCACGAGACGCTGCCGTTCGGAATCGTGACCGGGTCCCAAAGCGGCAGGCCGGTCTGGTCGTCGTACTCCATCGCCGTGTAGGCCTCAACTACGTCGGTACCGGCGTTCGAGCTGCTCCAGGTGAACGTCGCCTGGCCGTTGGCGTCGGTCACGCCCGAGCCCTTGGCTCCGGCGTTCGGGCCGCTCATGACGTCGAAGTACACGGTCAGGCCTGCGCCGGCCGCGACCTTCGTGACCTCCGGGTCGTTGCAGTAGACGTCGGGGTCGTTCGAACCGCTGTACTGCAGCGTCTTCGTCAGCGTCGCGGTGACGGTGTGCGAGGACTGCTGCGGCAGCTGGTTGGTGGCCGTCGGCGGGTTGAGCGTCAGGCAAATCTGCGTGTTGTGCGCGAATGCGCTGGTGGCGCCCGCAAGCATCGCGATCGCCGCGCTGAACAAAGCGAGCAGGAGAGCGATCGTCCGACGTGCGAACAGGGGGCGAGTCTGCGCCGAGTGCATGATCAAATCCATTTCTTTCTGGTGCCGAGTGTTTCCGGCTGAGATCAGCGGTCCGAGATGAAAATCCGAGATGTTGCTGCAAATCGCAGCATATGGTCCCCGAACAACTGATTCTGCCGAGTCAGTCGTTACTACCGACTAGTCCACCCTAGCACCGGCTTGGTCGCGTGTCCAGCTGACAACCAAGGGATATTCCCGCAGTTTGCGGGCGCGGAGCTACCCGGTTGGCGGTAGCCGCCGCCGACCGGGTAGTAGGTCTCCGAGCGACGAGCTAGGTCGTGAACTTCAACTTTGCTGCCCTGCCCTTGTTCTTGCCCTTGTCGATCGCGTAAACACTGAACTTGTGCTTGCCCGACTTCAGGCCCTTCGCCTTGTACGGCGACCGGCAGGTCTTGCTCTTGCTCTTGTCGAGCTTGCAATTGAAGGTCGAGCCCTTCTCGTTCGAGGAGAAGTAGATCTTCGATCCCTTGCGCTTCGTAATCGTGGTCTTCGGCGCCGTCGTGTCGGTGAACCTCGCGTCGATCGTCTTGTCGCCGTCCATCTTCACCGCGCACGGCGAGAAGTTGCAGCCGCCGCCCGTGAAGAGCTCAAAGTTCGATCCCGTAGCCGCGTTCGCCTGCAGCGCGACGATCGTGTTGTCACCGAAGACGACACTGCAGAGCGAGCCGCAGTTGACGCCGCCGACCGACGAGGTCACGGTGCCGCTGCCGTTGCCGGACTTCGTGATCGTCAGCGCCTGCGCGCCGGTGCTGAACGTCATCGCGAACTGCAGATCCTCGCCGTACAGCGACCATGGGGAGCCGGTCCAGTCGGCTTCAGATGTGCCGTTGTTCTGGTAGAAGAACGTGCCGCCCGGATAGGCGGTGTCGTTGTCGGTCGAGCGAAACCGGCCGGCGGCGCCGGCGCTGGCTTCAAAGTCCTTCGAGACGCTGAGGAACAGGACGTACCTGGTCGAAGGCACCAAGGCGATGCCGCCGGTGTTGAAGGTCAGTTCGGTGACGCCGATGCTGAAATCGGTTTCGCGAATACCGCTCTCGTACAGAGCCGAGCCAGTGGCCTTGCTCGTCCCGTCGTCCCAGGCGTAGACCTCTGCGCGGCTGAGCAGGGTGTTGGGAACGTTTTCGACCCTGAACGTAAAGCTGGTCAGCTTCTGGTTCGGGTCGGCAGGGGACGTGATCGTCTGTCCGTACGTCGCCGTGTTCGGGACCGCGTAGCTGCTGATGAAATTGAGGTTCGCGTCGTCGCGTGTGTCGACGATGGTTGAACTTGCGTGGGCCGCGGGAACGACGAACAACGACAGCGCCGCGGCGAGGATAAGTGAGCGTTTGAGTGAGGTTTTCATAACGCGAAATCCTGCCATACCCGTCAGTCACTTAGCTATCGAACGTCCAAGAGAGCACGCTTTCTTCGCGTTTGCTCAACGGAGCAACTCGACAACCAGCGTTTTTTGGGTCGCTGCCGATGCGATTGCCGGCAGCGCAATCAGTGGCGATACGGCTCTCTCTCGAGCTCCCGGATCTCTACGCCGCGGCACACCACTTGAATCGAATGCCCGTCACCCTCCCAAAGGGCCTCGACCATGAGCGGCCGGAAATCATGCGCTTTGGCATGTCGATCAAGGATCAAAGAATCTGTTTCCGCGCGCAAGAGCGATATTTCCGTATAGCCCCAGCTCACCTGTTCGCGCTCGGCAATGAACTGGTCTGTCATTTCGTTGCGAAATCGGAACTCCAGAGTGTTCGCGCAAATCAACGACACCCGCAGCGGTTCCTCAACCACGGTTGTTTGGTCCTCACTCCACACGTAATGAATCGCTAGCTCGAAGTCCATTCCTGGATGCAGCATCCTGGCTTCTACAAGCATGCACTCCTCGAAACGCTTGTAGCGCTCAAGTTCAGCGGAGAGTTGTTCAGCGGTGGTGAGCAGTTTTTTATTCACGCAGATAAATGCCGTGCGAGCCTTCATTCGTACCTGGATCACGGCCGTACTCGTCAAGATACTGGCCGTGCCTGTTGCGCATACGGATCTCGGTGCCGCCTTCGCGGGGACGCATGCGCACCTGCTCTCCGCCGGGACCTTCAAACAGCGGACCTTTTCCATCATTCGACACGCGCTGCTTCCAGCCGCGCCGTGTAAGAATTTCTCGCACCTGAGCAGCGGTCTTGTCCCGCACCGAGCCAGTTTCAAATAGCTCACGCATTTCTGGACTCGCATCGCGCAATGCGCCTGGAAGTCCACCGGGCGGACGGGACGGCTCATCGCCACCGCGGCCAGACCCAGGCGGCGGGTCCTTGGGCTCCTTGGACAGGCCGGTTTTCTGCTTGAAAACCTCCCAATGCGTATGCACCATGGCCTTGGTCTGGTCCCACAAGTCGTACCAAGGATCGACTCCGCAGTCGAAACACGGGGAGCCCCCGGGGGGAAACGGGCGAGGCCTGTCGATCGCAGATCGCCCATCGAGGTCAAATTTTACCGACGGATCGTTCAGCGCGTACGCAAACGGATTCTGCGTTTGCGGGGAACTGCGTTCGCCCGGAAGGGGATCGCGCGAAACAAACCGCCCCGAACTCGGGTCGAAGATCCGCGCGCCCATGTGGATCTGATCAGTTCCATACATGGCGGAACGGCCGTGCGCACCGAGGTAGCCGAAAGAGTCGTCGTCCAGACCGCTTCCACCGCTGGCGCCGCCGATATCAAGATCGACACCAAACGGGTCGTAATCACGCACGTCTGAAAGGTCACCCGACTCGTTGAGATTCGCGAGCACCGATCCATGCTCGTCAACCAGCGGGTAGGTCGCCGACGCTGCGTTGACGTCGGTTTCGATCAGTCCACGCGGCCCGTATGCGTAAGCCTTCGAGCGCGTCGCCGCCGAGGTCGTTCCGTCGCCGACGTGAGTGGACTCCGCGACCGGACGATCGTCCAACTCGTAGTTGTACGTGCGCGTGACTGAATCGCCCGAGGTCTGGACCAACCGATTCAGCGCGTCGTACGAGAACGTCTGCTCGCCGTTCTGGAGTGAATCCTTGCCTGTCAGGCGATCCAGTGAGTCATACGCGTACGTCGTCGCGCCGGACGGTCCGGTGTCAGACGCTGTGCGACCCTGGTCGTCGTACGTGTACGTGTGCTCGCCGGGAGCGGACGTCATCTGGTTGAGAGCGTCGTAGGTGTACGCGTCACCGTTCTTCGTCAAACGATTGCCGGCCGCGTCGTACGTGTACGTATCCGCGTGGTCACCGAAATCGACGTCGGTCAAGCGGTCAAGCGCGTCGTACCCGTAGTCCTGAGTGCTCGTCGGCGTTTCGCGGTGCGTCGGGTTGCCGTTTGCGTCGTAGCGGTAGAAGAGCCGCGAGCGGAGCTCGCCGCTGCCGTTTCGCGAGTACGAGCGCGTCAACCGGTTCGCGAGGTCGTAGAAGTTCTGCTGGCGCAGAACTGTCTTTGCCACGCCACCCGCCGCCGGACGCGTCGTTGTCCGCTCGATCAAGTTCCCGCTCCCGTCGTACGCGAAGCGGTGAACCCGGCCGTTCGGCATCGTGACCGACGTGATGCGGTTTCGTGAGTCGTAGTCGAACTCGGTGGTTCCGCTGACATTTGTGCGCGACGTGACGTTGCCGTTCGCGTCGTAGCCGAACGTCGTCGAAACTCCGAGCGCATCAGTCGCCGACTCCATTCGATCTGCGTCGTCGTATCCGAAATGGACCACTCGGTCGGCAGCGTCCTTCGCATCGGTCAGCCGGCCGTCGGCGTCGTAAGTGAACTCTTCGGTCGAATCGTCCGCGAGCGTGATGTTCTTTACATGGTTGAGTGCGTCGTACTCAAACTCGGTGGTCTCGCCTTCCACGTCCTTCGTCAGCAAGTTTCCGACGTCGTCGTATGTGTAGGTCGTCGTTAGGCCGAGTGGCTGCTCGACGACGGTCTGGTTTCCCGCCTCGTCGTATTGATAGGTCGTGACGTTGTCCCTCGGATCCGTTTTTCGAATCGCCTCGCTGTCCGCGTTGTACTCGTAGGTCGTTTCTCCGCCCTTGGCATCGATGACCTTCGTGAGGTCTCCGGCGAGGTTGTATTCGAACTTCGTCGAGTGGCCCCGAGCGTCGGTTTCAGCGGTCTTGCGGCCCAGCACGTCGGAGGAATAAGTGACCGCCGCTCCCTCCGGACCAACTTCACGGACTACTTGCCCGTTCGCGTTGCGAATCGTGCGCCCGATGCCACCTCGTGCATCGGTTTCGCTAGCGACCTCGCCGAACTCGTCGTAGCCGTAGCTCGCCGTGGTCTTCCCTTCGATGCCAGTGGTTGACAGCCGGCCGAGGCCGTCGTAGTCGGAAGTCGACTCATTGCCGTTGGGGTCCGTCACCTTGGTGACATGCCCCGAGTCGTCGTAGTCAAACGAGGTCGTGCCTCCCTCTGGATCCTCGACCGACTCGACGTCTCCCATCGGCAGGTGGGAGTACGTCGTCACGTGGTCCATCGGGTCGGTGACCGTTTCGACGTTTCCGTGCTCGTCATAGGTGTACGAGGTCTCGCCGTCCAACGCGTCGATCACGTGCTCGACGCGACCGGCGTCACCGTAGGTGTATTCGGTTCGGTTTCCATTCGCGTCCACCGTCGCCGAAAGCACCCCGGGTGCGTCGTACTCGAACGATGTCGACTCCGTCGCCCCACTGACCACCTTGTGTTCAGCCTGTAGATCGTTCGTGTCTTCGTCGTAGTCGTACGACGTCACCCGCCCGGTCGGGTCGGTTTCGGACGTCTTGTTGCCGTGCGTGTCGTAGGTGTACGTCGTCGTCCGGCCAGCGGCGTCGACAATCGACGTCAGTCGGTTGTTTGTGTAGGTGAGCGTCGATTTGCGCCCATCAGGCCGCACGACCGACGTGATGTTGCCGTTCGCGTCTCGGTGGTACTCGCTGCGGATCCCGCCCGGCTTCGAAACGGAAGTCACGTTTCCGTGCCCATCGACGCGATACAGCGTCGACTTGCCGGTTGCATCGGTGACACGCGTCGAACCATCGGAGTACTCGAAATCGAAGTGCTGGTCGGTGCCGATGTCCTGATGAACCACGCGTCCGAACTCGTCGTACTCGTTCTCGACGATCGTGCGCTCGTCGGCGTCGGTCGCGGAAACCATCATTCCGTTGTCCTCGTCGTAGCCGTACGCGACTCGGCCCTCTTCGGGGTTGGTGACTGCGGACAGGGAAGATCCGGCATGGTCGTAGAGCACCGTCCGGCCATTCGAATCGGTCGCCGATTCGAGCATTCCGTCTTCGCCATAACTGAACGTGATCGACTCGCCGTCTGTGTTCGTCTCGCTGACGAGCTTGCCGTCGTCGTATGAGTACGAGATTCGGTTGCCGCTCTTGTCAACCTCGTCGATGATCTCGCCGTCGAGCGTGTAGCGAGTTGTGTTATCGCCATACGGATCGGTGAGAACGCGAATGTCTCCGAGCGTGCCGTCATGCACGGCGGTGAGCTGCTCAGTGTGGCCGGCCGGTGCCAAGTAGCTGCCATCGGTTTGCCTCGTGAAGTCGTACGAGCGGCCATCGGCTTGGATGACGCGCACCGAATCGTTCCCAAGCGGGAACGCACCGGCTGATCCAGCCCACGACCAGCCTTGGCCGATGGAGGTCGTGCGGGGGTCACGCGAGTTGTACGTTCGTTCGAGGGTCAGCTTCGGCCCGTGGCCGCTGACGGCGAGATCAGTCTTGTTGAGCACAAAGTTGCCAGTGCCCGGGTCAACGGGATCGCCGACCCATGAGCCCCTCCGGGCCCCAAGCGCGTCAAGCAGCGTCAGATAGTCGCTCGGATTGCAGAACTTCACCAAGACGTCTGGGTCGTTCTTGCACTGCTCGGCCGCGTGCTTCCAGTCCATGTTGTCAAGCGAGACCGTGATTTCGGGACAAGCTTCGCTGCATTCTCCTCGCTCAACTCCGGAGAAGAACTCGTCATACGCGTCGTCTGTCGCAAGCCAAGTGACCTCCTGATTGAGCATGAAGTCGTCGATCGTCGAGATCGCGTTCTGTTCCTCGTCGTAGTACGTATAGAGACAGGTAAGCGGAGTCAACGTGGTTTCAACGTTGCCCTGAGGCTCTCCGAGGTCGTTCCAACGAGTACCCAGATACGAAGAGCGCGTCGGGTACTGGTCGATCTCATACGGATCACCGGGTCTCACAACCCAACAACCGCCTGCAGGCAGGTCGAAATCCTGGTGCGTGTCGTTGTCTATCCCCCAGCACCCGTCGCCCGATCCGCCTCCGCACGCGCTCTCGCCGTTCCAGGCACGGTCAGTGCCTTTCATCACCATTCGCCCGTTGGCATTGTCGAACTGCCAACCGTTCACGTGCACGTCGTAGCCCGGGTCGTTTTCTCCAGGCCCACTGTGCAGCGACGAGTAGTCGCCACCGTGGAACAGAAACTTGAGATTCGAGATCAAGCCGGGAGCAGGCGAGTCCACTTCGAAGCTGTCGATGATGTTGAGCTGTAGTTCTCCGGTGCTGTTCGCGGGAGCAAAACCAAGCGTGCTCATGAACGCATGCCGCGACGGCAGGATGCCGAACAGCTTCAGTGCGTCAATCGCGTCCTGACTGTTCCAGGGAGTCTCTTCCCCTTCGTCTCCGAGGGCGAGGTTCGCAACAGCGTGCTTCACGTTGTCCCGAGTCTTCGCGTTGAGCGTGTCGCCGCCCGGTTCGTGGTCTACGGCGTCTTCGTAGCCGGCCGTGCTCGCAACGACTGGCACCGAGAAGGATCGAACTACCGGCCGCGTCGCGGCGCCCGTCGCGCCGCGCTCACGAACAGCGAAAGTGTGATTGCCGGCCGGCAACTCGGGCGAGTCATACGGCGATTCGCAGGCCGCGAAGGAATCGCTGTCGATCCTGCACTCGAAGCGCACGCCGACGCTCGAGGACTCGAAGCCAAACGCCGCGAACGAGCCGCTGACCTCCTCGTCGTCGGGACCGAACGTGAAGGAAATTGGGCTCGTTGTCGTCGGCTCTTCGCTGGTCGCCTCAGATGAGTCCACGTAGAAGTCGCGGACCTCGGTCGTCGCGGCCTTTCGCCGCACGCTCGGGCTGCGCACTTCGAGGCGGTGCTTGCCTTCCTCCAGGTCGCTGATGGCCAGAGACGGCGTGCAGATCTTGAAGTCCGAGCCATCGATCGAGCATTCGAGATCGATACCCGTCGGGTCGTCCGACTCGCTGAAGCTCGCGGGGGTGATGGTGATGTCGCCTGTCGGAAACACCATCGCGTCGGTCATCGGCTTCGTGGTCACAGCGGTCGCACCGGCGTCCTGGGAAGTGACGCTGATCGTGATGTGTTCGTGAGCCGCGACGTCGGGCCCGAACTCCAAATGTGCCGGCGACGCATCTTTGAGTCCATTGGCGATCGCACGCACGGCGAAAGTCTGCGGCCCAGACCAGCCAGTTGGCGGCTGTTCGTAGTTAGCTGCGTATGGGGACGTGCACGGCAGCCAATCGCCGTCATCGACACTGCATTCGAAATGCGCGCCGGCGATCGTCGAGTGGAAGGTGAACGTCGGCGAAGCTCCGTCGATCCTGCTTTCCGGATGACCGACGGTCAGCTCGGACGGAGGATCGAGAATCGTGTCGGGTCGTAGATCTTCGTCCACGGCGACCGTGAACGAGCGACTCGCCGGCGTGGCATCGGTCGGCCCGGCGGGGATACTGGCCGCGACGGTGAACGTGTGCTCGCCATCCTCGAAGTTGGCGATTTCGAGTGGCGGTTCACATTCCGTCGGAGTTGCTTCGTCGAGCGAGCATTCAAATGTGACTCCAGAGGACGTAGCGTCAAAGTCAAATGTGACGTGGTCGCCGCTGACAGTTGAGTCTTCAGCCGGGCCGTCGGCGATCTCCGTGTCGACGCTCGAAGCCGTCGCCGCGGTCGAGCCGGTGGCGGTCACGTGACGCACGATTCCCCGACTCTTGTTGCCGTCGCCGTCGACGGAACGCACGGCAAATGTGCGCTCTGACAGCGAACTCGACGGAAGCTCGAACGGCGATGTGCAGGTCGCGAAGGCGCCCGAATCGACTGAACACTCGAAGGATGCAGTCCAGGCGGGCGCGCCGAACGAGTACTCGATCGCGCCGACGGTGACGGTGTCGCCGTCGGCGGGTCCAGCGGTGATCGTCGGCAGCGCCGGCGGTGCAGTCACCACGAACAGGGCCTCGGCTGGAGTCTGGTCTGTTGCACCGGAGATCGATGCCCGCACCGCAACCGTGTGGTTGCCAACCGGCGAAGCCGAGCCGGTCGCAAGAGTCAGCTTGTTCGGCGACGAGCAGGCGACCCAGCTCTCCACGTCGATCTTGCATTCGTAGGTCGCGTCGGCGTCTGACGAGCTGAACTCGATCGTCGGCGTAGCGTTGCTGCTTCTCGCCTCAGGTGCCACGTCGATCGACGTCTCAGGCTCAACCGGATCAAGCGTCGAGACCCAAGAGATCGTCGCGGGTGTCGTCTCTGAGCGGCCGTCGTAGCTGGCTCGCACCGAGAAGGTCTGAATGCCCGGCTGGTTGATTCCCTGAATCTCGGGGTCGCCCGGGTTGCACCTCACCCAAGGCCGGCTGTTCAGCCTGCATTCGCGCTCGATGCCTGCCGGCATTTCATGACCGTCGGCCCAACTCGTGTAATACAACGACGGGAGCCAGTTGATCGAGCTGAAGTCGATCCACGAAGGATCGGGGTTGGCGTGGTTCGTGATGCAGGCGATCTCGGAATTGACGTCGGAGGGGTCCGGGTCGTACACGACCTGATCTTCGGCCAGGCTTGTGTTCCCAACTTCGTCAACGCCGTAGACAATGAAGTTTGCGCGGCAGACATCTAGGTCGGTCGCCACGTATGGCGACTCACACGGTTCGAGTTCTCCTCCGTTGAAGCCACATTCGTAATGGTCGATGTCAGACGCCGACGAATGAAACTCAAACTGATGCGACGACGACGTCTCGACTTCGCCGCCATCGCGCGGATTGTCGATCGCGACTCCAGGTTCGGTGGTGTCCAGCGTGAAGTTGAACGTGTGCGTATCACCGATGTGCGTTCCATTCGACTGCTTGGCCCACAACTGGATCTCGTACGTGCCCTCGTTCCAACTGTTGTTGACCGACAACGGGATCGAACAGTTTTGATTGACGCTGCTCGTTGTCGACTCTGTGCCTTGAACATGGCAGCCGATACCCGGCACGCTAAACGCGGTGTCAACATCGAACCCTCCGTTGCCAGGTCCGATGACCGATGGCACCCCGTCAGGGAACTGCAGCACGGTTGCGGGGTCGTAAACCCTGAACGAACTTCCGACGCCAACGTCCGAATTGCCCAGCGTGTCGGTTGCGCGAACCTTGAAGTAGTGGAGTCCATAAGCGATCGAGGTGACCTCGTAGGGCGAGGTGCAGCTTTCGAAGGTGCCTTCATCAAGCGCGCACTCATAGCTGGCCGAGGCGTCGTCCGAATAAAAGCTGGCGCTACGGGACATACCGGACTGATACATCGACGGGTAGCTTGCCCAGGAAACGGCCGGCGCTTGAACATCGACGGAGAAATGCCGGACTGTCGGCGTCGGATCAACTCCACCGTGGCCGTCCACAGCGCGTACTACGAGGATCTTGGAGCCTGTCCCGCCCCAGCCTCCGCCGGGCGTGAACGGATTGCTACAAGACGAGAAGTCCTCGTCTTCCGGGTTCGAGAGATTGACTGCGCACTCGTAGGAAACCCCGGTGTCGCTGGAAAAGCCAAAGGCCGCTCCATCATTTGCCGTCGTCCCACTCTCTGCCACGCCACTGCTGATCGCGGTCGAGGGCGGATACGCCACGTACGACCGCTCACAGTCCGTCAGCGTGTCGGCACCGCCGTCATCGACCACCGCGAAGTCATATCCATCCCCACAGTCGGCGGAGTTCGCGTGTCCTTCTCGCACGAGCAGTTCGTCGTCGCCGGTGCCACCCTCCAGATTCTCGACGTCAGATCCGATCTGATCCTGTTCCCCGCTCTCGCCGTCGTTTGCCACGCCATCGAGGGAGAGGCTCAGCGCATTGGACCGTGACGAATAGTCCGCGGTGTCGTTGCCCGAGCCACCCGCGATCGTGTCTTGGCCGCTGCCAGGGTCCAGCGAATCGGCTCCGTTTCCACCAGACAGAGAATCGTCGCCTCCAACGCCATAAACGGTGTCGTTGCCGTCATTTCCAGAAAGCGTGTTCGCTCCCGAACTTCCAGTCAAGGTGTCGCTGCCGGAGCCGCCAGCGATTCCTTCAACGTCGCTGGCGAGGTTGTCGCCCTCGCCGCTTTCGCCATCGTTCGCCGTACCGTCGATCGACGCGCTCACCGCCGCTGTTCGCGATGCATAGGTCGCGGTGTCGGTGCCTCCGTCGCCGTTGACCACGTCGGCGCCGAGACCCGGCTCAACCGAGTCGTTCCCGCTCCCGCCGGAAATCGTGTTGCTGGAGGAGTTACCGGTCAAGGCGTCGGCATAGTCCGACCCGGTGAGATTCTCGATCTGAGTGATTGTGTCTGAGCCGGCGCCGACGGTGTTCTGGCTTGACGTGGTCGCCAGCGAGACGGTTACGGCAGACGAAGCAGAACCGTACGTCACCGTGTCCGTGTCGCTTCCGCCAGTAAGCGTGTCGTTGCCGGAAAGGCCCTCAATGCTGTCGTCGCCTGCACCGCCAGAGAGCGTGTTTGCACTCGCGTCACCTGTCAGCGTGTCGCCATAGCCCGAGCCGGTGAGATTCTCGAATGTCGCGAGCGTGTCCGAGCCGGCGCCGCCAGTGCTCTGGCTGGTCGAGACCGCAAGCGAAACCGATACGCCGGCAGCAGCCGCCGCGTAAGTGGCCGTGTCCGTGCCGCCACCGCCGGTCAGCGTGTCGTTACCTGCGAGGCCTTCGACCGAGTCGTTGCCATTGCCACCCTGGATGTCGTTGGCAGACGAGCTACCTGTCAGCGTGTCGTTGCCCGAGCCGGTCGTGATGTTCTCGACGTCTCCGCGCACGTTGTCGCCCTCGCTCGCGGCACCGTCGTTGGCGGTACCGTCGAGCGTGACGGTGAGGTCGCTCGTGCGCGTCGAGTAGTCCACTCGGTCATCGCCGTTGTCGCCGTACACGTCGTCGGCGGCGAGACGCGGGTTGATCGAGTCGTTGCCGTCGCCGCCGTGAATCGTGTTCGCCAAATCGTCGCCACCGAGCGTGTCGCCGTACGCCGACCCGGTCAGGTTCTCCACCTGGGTGATCGTGTCCGTACCGGCGCCCGTGGTGTTCTGCGAAGTCGTCGTAACCAGGGCGACGGTCACCGCAGAAGCCGCGTTCGCGTAGGTGACCAGGTCCGTGCCGCCGCCACCGGTGATCGTGTCATCCCCGGCACCGCCTTCGAGCGTGTCGTTTCCGTTGTTGCCCGTCAGGCCATCGTTGCCCGACGTGCCGGTGAGCGTGTCGTCGTAGTCGCTGCCCCACACTCGTTCGGCGCCGCTGATCGTGTCGGTGCCTGCGCCGCCGGTGTTCTGCGCGCTGGAGTTAGCGAGGCTGACCGTGACTGCCGAGCCCGCGGTCGAATAATCCACACGGTCGGTTCCGGAACTGCTGTCAAGGATGTCGTCGCCGTCGCCGCCGGTCAGGAAGTCATCGCCGCCACCGCCATAGATCGAGTCGTCACCGCCCGCGGCGCTGATCGTGTCACTGCCGGTTCCGCCGGTCAGTGCGTTGGCGGAACTGTTGCCAGTTAGAAAGTCGTTGCCGGATCCCGTGATCGCGTTCTCGACGTCGGACGCGATGTTGTCGTTTTCACCGGACTCGCCGTCGTTGGCGGTATCGGTCAGTGAGACGTTGACGTTGGCGGTGCGGCCCGAGTAGTCAACCGTGTCGACGCCGGCGTTGCCGTTGACGGTGTCGGTGCCTGTGCCTGGGTCTACAAGGTCGTTGCCGTTGCTGCCGCTGATCGTGTCGTTGCCGCCGGCGCCGCTTAGCGTGTCGTTGCCGTCATTGCCAGTAAGTCCGTCGGCGCTCGAGCTGCCGGTTAGCGTGTCGTCGTACGCGCTGCCCCACAAGCGCTCGCAGCCGCTGATCGTGTCGTTGCCCGCGCCAGCGGTGTTTTGCGAACTTGTTGTCGCAAGCGAAACCGTCACGGCAGAACCCGCGCTTGAGTAGTCGTCGCGGTCCGTGCCAGAGCCACAGGAAATGGTGTCGTCACCATCGCCGCCGGTCAGGAAGTCGTCGTCGCTGCCGCCGGTCACTGTGTCTGCGCCAGCCGAGCCGCCGATCGTGTCGCTGCCTGCGCCGCCGTCGAGCGAGTTGGCAGAGCTGTTGCCCGTCAGAAAGTCGTTGCCCGTACCACCGGTCGCGTTTTCGACGTCGCTCGCGACGTTGTCGTTCTCGCCCGAAGCGCCGTCATTAGCCGTGTCCGTGAGCGAGACGTTCAGGTTCGCGCTGCGTGCGGAGTAGTCGGCGGTGTCTGCCCCAGAGCCACCGTTGATCGTGTCCGTCGCTGTGGAGGTGATGATCGTGTCGTTGCCCCCGCCGGCGTTGATCGTCGCTCCAACGGAAGAAGTCGACCGCAACGTGTCGTTGCCGTCGTCGCCATTGATCGTGATCGCGGTGATGCCGGTCGAAGAGCACGTCGCCGTGTGCGAGTCGACTGATGTGCAGCCCGAAGTCACGCCCAAGGTGGCGCCGCTGTCGGCGATCGTGAAGGTCGAGCCGGAAAGCGAGACGGTGACATCGTTCGCTTCGCCGCTTGCCGCGGTTAAGACGAGAGTGTTCCCGGATGTTCCTGCCGAGCTCGCGAACGATGTTGACGCAGCGATTAGTCCGACGAGAGCAAACAGGACAGAAGCGCTCGCAAAGGAGGCCAGCCGGGCGATCCTCGTGACAGACGCGCGCAGGGCACAGCGGTGATGCCCGCCGGTGCGTTTTCCGAAGCAGTGCGAAGTCTTCAATTGTCCGATCCCTTCCGAGCCGAGCGAGCCGAGCCTGAGCCAAACCAGGCGAACTACTTCATTCGCGTCACGTGGTTTTGGTCACTACGTTTGCGTAACGTAACGTCCAAAGGGACTGAAAAGTTGCGGCGCGCGCGCCGTTGTTTTGAACCCCGCGCAAATTGCGATCGAAACGTCAAGTATTCAGCGCTTGAGCGAACCGATGCGTTGACACCGTTTGCCATCTGTCGTTGCTAGCAGCGCCGAATCCTCGCGACGCTGGCTCGGCACAAGCGGGCGCAAATCTGCGTTTCGGTTTCCACGCGCCCAACACGCGAAGAACGTTCTACAGCGGAAAACGGCAGTCCAAAGCCAGAATCAAATCGGGGCGACTGGATTCGAACCAGCGACCTCTCGCTCCCAAAGCGAGTGCGCTACCAGGCTGCGCTACGCCCCGCAGCATCTCGATCATACGAAGGGCAGTATGCTCGGCCGCGCTGATGGCAGAGATCGCCCCCTTAAAGACACTGCGCTACGACACCAAGCGCGTCGGGCCGCTCGGCGGCGTTATCTCGCCGCCGTACGACGTAATCGACGACGAGCTGCGCGCGCAGCTGGCCGGCGGCAGTGAGTTCAACGTCGTCGAGATCGACCTGCCGGTCGGCGAGGACAAGTACAACGCAGCGGCCGAGCGCCTCGAGCAGTGGAAGTCCGAAGGTGCCCTCGTCAGCGAAGCCGAGCCCGCGATCTGGGTGCTGCGCCAGGACTACACCGGTCCCGACGGCGCGCCGCGCACCCGCCACGGCATCTTCTGCCGCGTGCGCGTGACCGACTACGGCCCCGGCAAGATCCGGCCGCACGAGCGCACTCACCCCGGCCCGAAGCAGGACCGCCTCGATCTGATGCGAGCAACCGGCGCGAACCTGTCGCCGATCTTCAGTCTTTTCTCCGACGCCGACGGCGGCTTCCGCGCCAAGCTCGAGGAGATCGCCGGCAGCGAGCCGTTCGACGCCTGTGACGACCTCGACGGCAACTCGAACACGCTCTGGCGCGTCGCCGACGAAGCGACGGTCGCCGAGCTCACAACTGAGCTCGCCGACAAGGAGCTGTTGATCGCCGATGGCCATCACCGCTATGAAACCGCCCGCGTCTACGCCGAGGAGATCGGTGGCGAGGGCGAACACAACTACGTTTTGATGTTCCTCTGCGCATTGGAAGACCCGGGAATGACCGTCTTCGCGACGCACCGCCTGGCGAAGGACACGACGCGCGAGCAGCAGGAAGCGATCCGCGACGTGATCAAGGAGTCGTTCGAGTTCAGCGAGACGACGGCGGACCAGCTGGCGCCGCCGGACGACGACGACACCTCGCTCTGCGAGTTCGGCTACCTGGACTCATTCCACAAGCAGCCCTACCGCCTGAAGCTGAAGGACCAGGCCACCGCGGAGGCCGCGCTCGCCGACAAGCCGCCGGCCTACCGCCGGCTCGACACCGCGATCCTCGAGGCACTGTTCCTGAAGGGCGCGCTCGGCATGACCGACGACGACATCTCACACCTCAACGGCCTCGGCTATTCGAGCAATCTCGCCGAGGCGCGCGGGCTCGTGGAGTCTCAGAAGTTCGATCTCTGCTTCTTCCTGCGGCCCACGCCGATCGAGCAGATCCGCGAAATCGCCGCCGAGGGCGAGAACATGCCGCCGAAGTCGACGTACTTCTACCCGAAGATCCCTACGGGCCTGGTCTTCAACCCGATTTCGTAACAGCGGACTTACGCTCGGGTTAAGTCCTATGGGGTCTCGACCCCATACGCAATCGTGGTCATCCGTTCTAGACGCAATACGGAAGACCTCGAAATCGCTTGCGTTCCAGACGGTTCCGACCGAGACTGTTGCTCAGTGGAGCCCCTCGATTCTGGTGGCAACGAGCGCAGTTAACCCGTCCTCGGCGCTCGCGGCAACGGAAACGATGCGACCTCAAACTCCGAGCCGGTGGCGCAACCGGCTTGAGCCACGGGCGAAATGCCCGCAGGGAGTAGAAAAGGGCCCGGTTTCTGGGGGGAGACCGGGCCTTTTTCTTGCCCTAAAAGCCGCTTGCCTACTGGCGATATTCCTGCTAGCTTGATTTTGATCGCGAGATTGCTCGGCCCCCTGGAGCACGCTCAATGCAACGCTCCTAGAGCAAGCTGGAAACAACTTGGATTTGACGACCGACAACAGCAAGCGCCGGCTTCCGAGACGCCGGCGCAAGACCGGCAAACCCGGTGAGCGCGAGGGCTCCGTCCCGCCGCCGCTCGGCAGCGCGCTGACCGAGGCACTGAACGCAGGCCGTGGCAAGCCCGGCGCGCCGCTCGCACGGTCACCGCTGCAGATACCGCGGCCGTCGGCGCCGATCGATCTCAGCGGCGGCGTGGGCAAGGAAGAGCCGGCGCTCGAGCTCGAGTACATGGAAGTTCCCGAAGGGCGCCCCGGTGGACGCCGTTCCCGCGCGCACGGAACCGCCGAAGAACAGGCACAGATTCGCCCGCTGCGCGTCGTCTCCGGCGGCGGCTTCGAGCTGGAGTCCGACGCGGAAACAACTTCACGCAGCCTCAGCCCTTCAAACGCCGCCGCCCTCGGCGACTTCGCCGCGGCGATGGCCGGCCCGCTCGCAGGCGCGATCTACCTGCGCAGCATCGCCGTGTTCATCGGCTCGGCGCTGCTCGTGATGCTGCTGCGCGCACAGGCGCGACGCAGCGCACTCAGCGAAGGTGAGATCAGCGGCCTGTCGCCGGTGGTCGCCGCCGCCGGCGTATTCGTACTTTCGCTCGCCGTGCACTGGAGCAGCGGGTTTGAAGAGGCCGCTACCGCCGCTGCGGCGGCACTCGCCGCGGGCGCGATCGCCGCGCTGTTCCTGAAGATCGTCACCGACCGGTTCGTGCACGTGCGCATCGCGGTCGTCGGCGAGGCCGCGACGGCCCACCAACTCGCCTGGCAGCTCGCGCGCGAACGCGTCGGCCGCTACACGATCGTCGGCTACGTCACGCGCACCAGTGAGCGCGACAACCTGCGCGACCTCGACCACGTGTCCTTCAAGGTGCGCCGGCTCGGCCTGCTTTCCGACCTCAGCCACATCGTCGCGCGCAACGACATCGAACTGCTCGTGATGGCCGCCGACCAGGACCGCATGAAGGTCTTCGAGCGCGCCACCGTGTGCGCCGAGCGCTACCGCACACGGCTGATCGCGCTGACCGCATTCGAAGAGGCGGTCTTCCGCCGCGTACCGGTCGACCAGCTGAACGTCGCCTGGTTCCAGGCGATCATGCACCCGCGCTTCCGTCCGGCGCCGCGCTTCGCGACGCGAATGATCGACCTCACGGTCGCGTTGGTCGCCGGCCTTCTCACCGCCCCGTTCTGGCTGCTGTCGGCAGCTTTCATCAAGCTCGCCTTCGGTGGCCCGGTGCTGGTGCGCCGCCGTCGCGTCGGCGAGCGCGGCCGTTCGTTCTCGGTGCTGCGCTTCCGCGTTGCCGCGAACGACGAAGACGGCAACGCGCCGGCCGAAGACGTCCCGGCCGCCGGCTTCGGACGCGTCCTTCGGCGCACGCACATCGAGGCGCTGCCGCAGCTGCTCAACGTGCTGCGCGGCGACATGAGCCTCGTCGGCCCCGAGCCCGCAACGCCAAAGCTCGTCGCGGAGGTCGAGAACGAGATCGAGTTCTACGGCCGCCGCCACCTCGTGCGCCCCGGTCTGACCGGCTGGGCGCAGCTACACCGTCTGCCCGACGAGGAGGAGGACGTTGAGACGATGCTCTCGCGCGACCTCTTTTACCTCAAGCACCAGTCGCTGCTGCTTTACGTGTACGTGCTGCTTTCAGCAGTGTGGAGCGCCTTCACAGGCAACAGCCGAGCGCGCGCCCAGGCCTGAATTTCAGTTCATTTCCTGGATGAACGCCGTTCAACGGGTAGAATTCCCCGACCTCACCAGGCCATTCTGGAACGCCCACCTTGCAGCAGAAATACGACCATGACTGGATAGTCGTCGGCACCGGCTTCGGTGGCAGCGTCTCCGCACTTCGCCTCGCCGAAAAGGGCTACGACGTGAAGATGCTTGAGTGCGGTCGTCGTTTCGAGGACGAGGACTTCGCCGAGACGATGTACAGGCATCCCGGCCGCTACTTCTGGCGGCCGTTCGCGAAGATGAAAGGCATCTTCCGGATGACGTTCTTCAAAGACGTCGTCGTACTCAGCGGTAGCGGCGTCGGTGGCGGCAGCCTCGGCTACGCCAACACGCTGTACCGCGCGCAGCCGAAGTTCTTCAAGGACCAGCAGTGGGAAGGCGTCGGTGACTGGTCCGAGGAGCTGCAGCCGTTCTACGACACGGCGGAGCACATGCTCGGCGTGACCGAAGTACCGATCCACCAGCCGGCCGACGACATCATCAAGGGCCTCGCCGAAGACTTCGGCGTGCCGGAGACCTACAAGAAGACTCGCGTCGGCGTGTTTTTCGGCGAGCCGGGCCAGGCCGGAGAGACCGTGCCCGACCCCTACTTCGGCGGCGAGGGACCCGAGCGCACTGCGTGCAAGCACTGCGGCTCGTGCATGATGGGCTGCCGCTTCGGCGCGAAGAACACGCTGGTCAAGAACTACCTCTGGTTCGCGGAAAAGCTCGGCGTGAAGATCGACCCGCTGCGCACGGTCACAGACATCCGCCCGATTCTCGATGAGAACGGCGAGCGCGACGGCGCGGCCGGTTACGAGATCGAAAGCGTTGCGACCGGCGCCTGGTTTGTGAAGCGCCGCCGCGTTGAAACCGCGCGCGGCGTTGTCGTCTCGGCCGGCGCCTACGGCAGCAACCGGCTGCTGGTCAACTGCAAGCTCGGCGGCTCGCTGCCGAACCTCTCGGACCGGCTCGGCGAACTTGTGCGCACGAACAGTGAGGCGATCCTGGCGGCGACGGCGAAGAACGATGACGTCGACTACTCGACGTCGGTTGCGATCAGCTCGAGTTTCTTCCCGGACGAGAACACGCACATCGAAAACGTGACCTACGGCCACGGCGGCGACGCGATGGGCCGCTCGTACACGATCCTCACCGGCGAGGGGTCGAAGCTGACGCGCCCGCTGAAGTTCATTGCGGCCTCGATACGCCATCCGCGTGATGTCGCGAGGCTTTTCGCCGCCTACCATTGGTCCAGGCGCACAGTGATTCTGCTCGTCATGCAGACACTGGACAACTCGATCAAATTCCGGCCGAAAAAGAACCGCTTCGGTGGTGGCTGGCGCTTGACGACCGAAGAAGACGAATTGAACCCGAACCCCCGATTCATTCCCGCGGCCAACAAGGCCGCTGAACTCGCCGCCAAGCGGATGGACGGCGTGCCGCAGAGCAGCGTTTTCGAAGTGCTCTTCAACATTCCGGCGACCGCCCACATCCTCGGCGGCGCGGTGATCGGCGGCGACGCCACACGCGGCGTGATCGACGGCCACAACCGTGTCTTCGGTTACAAGAACATGCTCGTCTGCGACGGATCGGCAATGCCGGCAAACCCCGGCGTCAACCCCAGCCTCACGATCACCGCGATCTCCGAACATGCGATGTCGGCGGTGCCCGAGAACAGCTCGGACCGCGCCTTCAACATCGAGGCGATCGCATCACCTGCAGCGCCTCAAACCGCGGCGGTCAGCGAGTCTTGATCGAAAAGGCCAAGCAGACGGGCAAGCGCTACGGCGAACTTGCAAAGACTGTCGCGTCCACGAAGATGGTCCGGCCGACGCACCCAAAGGTTCTGCTGGAAGTGCGCCGCGCGCTGAAGAAGTACGGACCGACGCAGCCCGCTGGCTACGCGATCAGCGCCGCCCGCCTGCCGGACGAGCCGGCGATCATCGACGAGCTCGGCGTGCTGACGAACAAAGAGGTGCACGAGCGCACCAACCAACTTGCTCACGGACTGATGAGCGCCGGCGTCCGCGAAGGCAGCCGCGTCGCGATTCTCTGCCGTAACCACCGCGGCTTCATCGAGGCCTTCGTCGCGGCGCTGAAGATCGGTGCCGACGGCCTGCTGCTGAACACGGCGTTCGCCGGGCCGCAGCTGGTCCAGGTGATCGAGGACCAGGACGCCGATGCCGTGATCATGGACGAGGAGTACGTGCGCATGCTCGACGGCGCGCTCGACGACCGTCCGGTGTTCATCGCCTGGCGCGACAGTGAAGATCCAGGTTTTCCGACGATCGACAGCCTGCGCGAGGATATGAGCACGGAGGAGCCGCCGGAGCCGGGCCGCGTCGGCCGCACGATCATCCTCACCTCCGGTACGACCGGCAAGCCGAAAGGCGCCGCGCGCGCCGAACCGAAGGGCCTGAAGGGCCTGCTCTCGGTCGTCTCGACGATTCCTTACCGGCACCGCGACCGCATGCTCGTCGCCGCGCCGCTGTTTCACGCCTGGGGCTTCTCGAACTTCTCGGCCAACCTGACCTTCAACGGCACCGCGATCCTGCGCCGCCGCTTCGATCCCGTCGACGTACTGCGCACGATCGAGCGCGAACAGGTCGACATGCTCGTCGTCGTGCCGGTGATGCTGCAGCGCATGCTCGACGTGCCCGAGGCCGAGCGCCGCCGGTACAACGTCTCCAGCCTCAACGCCGTCGCCGCCAGCGGCTCGGCGCTGCCCGGACAGCTCGCGACCGAGTTCATGGACGAGTTCGGCGACGTGCTCTACAACCTCTACGGCTCGACCGAGGTCGCCTGGGCGACCGTCGCGGCGCCGGAGGACATGCGCGCCGCCCCCGGCACCGCCGGCAAGGCGCCGACGGGCACGATGTTGAAGATCCTCGACGACGAGGGCCACGAGGTGCCGAAGGGCGAGACCGGCCAGATCTTCGTGAAGCACGACATGATTTTCGAGGGCTACACCGGCGGCGAGCAGAAGAACGCATTCGCCGACATGGCCGGCACCGGCGACCTCGGGCACCTTGACCGTGGCGACCGGCTGTTCATCGACGGCCGGATCGACGAGATGATCGTCTCCGGCGGTGAGAACGTCTACCCGATCGAAGTCGAGGACGTGCTCGCGAACCACGACTCGGTGCACGAGATCGCCGTGATCGGCGTGGAAGATCCCGATTTCGGCGAGCGCCTGCGTGCCTTCGTCGTGCTGCGCGACGACGCCGAGGTCAGCGAGAGCGACCTCAAGGCGCACGTCAAGGAGCACCTGGCGAACTTCAAGGTGCCGCGCGAGATCGTCTTCCTCGACGAGCTGCCGCGCAACGGCACCGGCAAGGTGATGAAGCGCGAACTGCGCGAGATCGCCATCGACCCGGCCGCGCAGTAGCAGTTACTCGTCAGCTAGATTGGTTCGCGTGAGCGAGCTGATCCACACCTGTTACCGCATCACCGACGTCGACAAGTCCGTCGAGTTCTACGGCAAGCTCGGCTTCGAGGAACTGCGGCGGATGCCGATCCGCGACGAGGCGATCAATGTCTTCATGGGACTGCCGAACGACGGCGCGCGCCTCGAGCTGACCTACAACTTTGGCGTCGATTCATATGAGATCGGCACCGGCTACGGCCACATCGCGATCACAGTTTCTGACCTCGACGCGACGCTCGAGCAGCTCGCGACCGTCGGCATCGAACCCGAGAAACCGCCGTACAGCGTGCGCGAGGGCGGCTCGCGGCTGTGTTTCGTGCGCGATCCGGACGACTACCGGATCGAATTGATCGAGAAGGGCTGAGGTCCGCCCGGCCTCAGAACAGCGGTAGTAGCAGCAGCGTCGCCACCGCCGCTGTCAGGCCGATCAGCGTGATCAGCGTCGCCCACCTGTCCGTGGTGCTGAGCGTGTACTCACCCATCACGTCGTGGCTGAGCGCCAGGCGACGGATCACAACAAGCACTGGCACGAGCAGAATCGCATTGAGCGCCTGCGTCAGCACCAGCAGAGAGATCAGCGGCACGCCTGGCACGCAGACGAGCGTTCCTCCGATCACGAGCGATCCGACCAGCACCGCGCGGAATAGCCGGCTCTCACGGCCGCGGCCGAGGTGCGCGGGCCGCCCAGCCGCCTCGCACACCGAGTACGCGGTGGCGAGTGGCAGCACGGCCGCTGCCAACAGGCTCGCGCCCACGAGGCCTAGCCCGAACAGCATCTCGGCGGCGCCGCCGGCAACGGGTTCGAGCGAGCGCGCAGCCTGGGCGGCGTCGTCAACATGCACACCCGCAGGATGCAGCGTGGCGGCACTTGCAATCACGATGAATGCGCCGATCACACCGGTCAGCACCGCCCCGGTGACCACATCGAAGCGCTCGGCGCGCAGCTGACGCACAACGAGGTGTTTGTCTGCGGCGTATGACTGGATGAACGTCAGACCCCACGGCGCCAGCGTCGTGCCGATCGTCGCAACCATCAGTACAACGCCGTCCTTGCTCTTGGGAACCGACGGAACGACCATGCCGCGAGCCGCGGCACCCCAGTCCGGGTGGGCCAGAATCGCAGCGGCTACATATGCCAGGAACACACTGCCCATAGCAATCAACACGTGCTCAACACGTGTGAACGAACCGCTGAGCAGCAGCACGCTAACCAACACCACCGCCGCGACGATGCACGGTGTGCGCGGAAGATTCGCCAGGTCGGCCGCGGCGGCGATACCCGCGAACTCGGCGGCCGTGGTTCCGATGTTCGCGACGAGCAGCGTCACGAGCAGCGACCACGTCACCCGCTTGCCGTAGCGGCGGCGCACCAGCGCGGTGAGTCCGCGTCCGGTCACCACCCCCATGCGCGCGCCAACGTCGTGGAACACGATCAACGCCGCGGTGGATACGGCAAGCACCCAGAGCAGCTGGTAGCCCGTGCGCGCACCAAGCACCGAGTAGGTCGTGATCCCGGCGGGATCGTCGTCGGAAAGTCCGGCGAGCAGGCCGGGTCCGATCACGGCGAGCAGCGCAGCCAGTGAACCCCGCGCCGCTAGCCGTCTGCGGCGTTCTTTGAATGGCAAAATCTTCACGTAGCCACCCCTAGACGCCCACCACGGCCTCGAGCGCGAAGATCATCGCCGCGCCGACCGCGGTGCCCGCGGCGGCGCGCGCGTAAGCCCCGCGAACGAAGCCTTCAGGTATCAGCTCGATCGCCACGAGCACGAGCATCGCGCCCGCCGCAAAGCCGAACGAAATCGGCAGCAGCGACTCGATCTGGTCGACCAGCGCGTAGGCGATCAGCGCGCCGATCGGCTGCGGCAGGCTGGTCGCGGTGGCGATCCAGAACTGCCGCCAAAAGCCGATTCCCGAGCCCTGCGTGGCGATCGCCATGCTCGTGCCTTCGGGCACGTTCTGCAGCGCGATCGCCAAAATCACGAACAGGCCGATGTCGCGATCGGGTGCGGCGAAAGCCGTGCCAATCGCAAATCCCTCGGGCAAGCTGTGTGCGAACAGCACCGCGAAGACGAGTACGCCGCGGCGCACGCCGGCGCCGCGCAGCTGGCCGATGTGCACGTCGTACCCACGCAGCGCGCGACGGATTGCAAAGAACATCGCCGCGCCGACGGCCGCGCCGGCGCAAACCTCAAACGTCGAGCCGAACTCGAATCCCGGCTTGAGCAGCCCGACCACGGAGGCAACAGCCATCGCACCGACCGCGATGCCGATCAGGACCGGTCGCCAGCGCTCGGCATCGTCGCCGAGCACGTAAACCGGAACCACACCGACGCCAGTCGCAAGCATCGTCGCGACGCCGGCCAGCAGCACGATCAGCCATTCGCTCATGGCGCCAAGCTAGCTCGTGCGTCACTCGCACCGAGGTCGCGTATCGTGTGACCGATGACTCAGCGTGCGACCGTTCTGATCGTCGGCGGCGGGATCGCCGCACTCGAGACCGCGCTCGGCCTGTACGAATCGCCGAACTTCTCGGCCGACGTCGCACTCGTCGCGCCGAACGAAAAGTTCTACTACCGGCCGTTCGCCGTACTCGAACCGTTCGGCTTCCACCAGAACGCCGAGCTGGCACTGGGCGAGCTGCTCAAGGACAGTCGCACGACGCTGATCCACGATTCGGTCGCACGCGTCGACCTGGATCTCAAGGTCGCGACGCTGGGCGGAGGCGAAGCGATCGAGTTCGATGCGCTGGTGATCGCCACCGGCGCGGCGCAGTCGGAGGGCATCAAGGGCGCAACGACCGTCGGTGGACCGGACGGCACCGCCGGAGTGGCGCGATTGTTGACGGAGATCGACAGCGGCACGCTACGCCGCATCGCCTTCGTCGCCGCGCGCGGCGCGTCGTGGACGCTGCCGATCTACGAGCTCGCGCTGCTCACCGCGGCGAGGGCGGCGCACCGGCGTGGTTCGGGTATTCGCATCGCCGTGATTACGCCCGAGCGCCAGCCTCTCGGCATCTTCGGCCCGGAGGCCTCCGATCGCGTCACCGCGCTGCTGCGCGATGCCGAGATTGAACTGCACACTGCGGAGAGTGCGCTGAGCTTCGCCGACGGCGTCATCACGACCCTCGCCCGTACGGAGATCAAAGCGGATCGCACCGTTGCACTGCCGATCTTGACCGGCCACCGAATCGATGGGCTGCCGCAGAACGAAGCCGGTTTCCTCGCAGTCGACGAACACGGACTGGTCAGTGGCCAGCGCGACCTCTACGCCGCCGGCGACACCACGGATTTCCCGGTCAAGCAGGGCACTATCGCCTCACAGCAGGCCGAAGCCGTCGTCGAGTCGCTCGCCTGCCGCTGTGGCTCGCAGGAGCAGGCGCGGGCATTCGTGCCGCAGCTGCACGGTGTGCTCTTCTCGACACACGGCAAGACCGTGATGGATGCACTGCGCGGGCCCGGCGGACAGACCTCGGATGCGATCCCCGAGCAGTTGCTCGAAGATGACGCCGAGAAGTTCTACTCCCGCTATCTCGGCCGGCGAATGCAGCAGCTGCGCGCGCGGTCGATGCGGTCGTAAGTTACTTGCGCCAGGCCGCTTCAAGCGGCACACCGAACGTGTTCAGCGCGCCGGCGAGCATCGCGTAGTTGCCGGTGAGCATCACCAGCTCGAGAATCAGGTCCGGTGAGTAGCGCGCGCTCAGCGCGTCCCAGGTCTCGTCGCTGAGTATGCGGTCGTCGAGGATCTCGCCGGCAGCGCGCAGCACCAGGCGCAGGCGCTCATCGAGCTGCTCGTTTTGCGGGTCGCTGCCGATCAGTTCGATCTGATCCGCAGTCAGCCCGGCGCGGCGGCCGAGCGCTTTGTGCTGTGTCCACTCGTATTTCGAGCCGCAACGCGCGGCGGTGAACAAGATCACCGCCTCGGTCTCGATGCGCGGCAGCTTGCCGCGCGGCATCATCCGGGCGTTCAATGCCAGGAACGGCCGAAACAGCCGGCGGTTGACCGACAGCACGCGCAGGAACTGGTAGCTGCGGCCGCGCGAACCGCGCCTGAACGCCGCGATCACGAGCTTGCTGACGGCCGAGCGCTTGATCCGCGGGTCGTCGGTGCGGTCGGGCGCCGCGTGCCAGGTCATTTGCGCTTGCGTTCGATCGCGGTCATCGTCTGTTGCATCGCGACGATCGCCTTCGAGCGCCCCGCGCCCAGCAGGTGGTCCTTGCCGCCGTCGCGCACGTGCTGCTCGGTGTGCAGCGTCACGACGAGGCGAGCGGGGTCGTCCCACCGCGACCACGGCAGCTGCGTGAACTCGTCGCTCAGCAACAGCTTCCGCGCGGCCTTCGCCGGCGCGACACCGTTCTCGAGCTGGCTCACGCCCTCGCGCTGAACCCATTCGAAGTAGTCGCGCAACAGATCGACCTCGGCCTGCGTGCAGACCGGGCCGTGCCCAGGCACAAAGGTCTCGGCGCCGAGCCCGGAGATCGTCGCGATCGCCTTCTGCCAGCTGCTCACCGGACCGGCCCACATGATCGGCGTGCCGCCGATGAAGAGGATGTCCGCCGCGAAGCACACACCGGCATCGGGCACCCACGCAACCGCGTCGCCGCCGGTGTGCGCCGGGCCGACCTCGATCAGTTCGACGCTGCGGTCGCCGACCGCCACGGTCAGCGAGCCGGAAAAGGTCTCGTTCGGTTTGGTCAGCACGACCTCGCTCCAGTCGAACGGCGAGAACTGCGTTCCCATGTACTTCAGCGGCAGCCGCGGCAGATTGCCGTAGTCGCGCGTGCCGATCAACGGCAGCGGAACGCTGCCGATCGCCGCAAGCAGCTTGCCGCCGCGTTGCATCGCGCGCAGCTCCTTCGGCGGGTCGTACTTCATCAGCTCCAGCGCGCGGTCGGTGGAGATGATCCGCGCGTCGGCCAGCAGCTGGTTGCCCCACACGTGGTCGCCGTCGGAGTGGGTGTTGAAAAGCGTCTGCGGCTTGGCGATGCCGGTCAGCTCGCGCGCCGCGTCGAGCATCCGCTGGGTCAACTTGAGATCCCAGAGCGTGTCGACCAGCAACGCTTGGTCACCCGAAACGATCAGGCCCGAGTTTGACTCGCCCAGTTCGCCGTTCGGCTGCATCCAGGCCCAGGTTTCATCGGCTACCTGTTGGTAGCCGAGATCGAAGCGTGCCTCACGCCCATGTAGGGTCGGTTGGCGAGCGTTCTGCAAGGTTGCCGAGGGCATGCGCGTTTAATATACATCACGTCTAATAGCAGTGAGATGACGAAGGCGCCACGAACACGAATGTCGGTCGACGCTCGGCGCGAGCAGATGCTCGATGTCGGCATCGTGCTGCTCGCCGGAACGCCGCTCGAGGAGATCTCGATCGACGACATCGTCGCCAAGGCCGAGATCTCGCGCGCGCTGTTCTATCACTACTTCGAGAGCAAGAGCCAGTACTTCCGCCAGGCGGTCGAGCGCGCCTCGAATGCGATCTCAGATGCAACTCGCCCTGATCCCGAGGCGCCGCCGGGCGACCAGCTGAAGTACGCGATCGACGGCTACCTCGACTTCGTCACGGACCACTCGTTGCAGTACCGCGCGATCTACCGCAGCCTGCAGACCGGCGACCCGGCGATCCGGCAGATCCTGGTCGACAGCCAGTCCGAGAAGGAAGAGCAGATCCTCGCCGTGCTCGGTGAGCAGATCGAGATCAGTGAACTCGTGCGGCTGGCGGTGCACGGCTGGATCGCCTTCCTGATCGCCAACTGCCTGCGCTGGCTCGATACCGGCGAGCCCGAGCGTGACCAGCTGCGCGACATGTGCACCGAGACGCTGTTCGCCGCCGTCGCGGCGGCGGTCAAACAGGGCTGACGGCGCCGGCCGCTCGGCGGCAGTACTCCGTGAGCGCCGCCACCACGTGGTCCTGTGACGCTCCGCCGCCATCGACCGGCGACAGCGGTCCGACGAGCGCTTCGCCGATCGAGCCGACCAGCGCGGCAGCCGTCAGATCGACGTCTTGGTCGGGAATCGCGCCGGCAGCGATCCCCTCGGCCAGCAGTCCCGCGATCAGGTCCGTGTAGTAGCGGCGAAACTCGAGCCGCTCGATGTCGACCAGCGGGTCGACCGGCTCGGCGAGCAGCGACCAGGCGAGCCGCCGATTGCTGAGGGCGCGGCGCGAGAAGACCTCGACGACGGCGTCGAGCCGGTCGGTGAAGCTCTCGTGTTCCGCGGCGGCTGCGCGCATCGCGTCGACCTCGCGGTCGCAGACCGAGCGGAAGACCTCCACGAACAGCGCCTCTTTCGACGGAAAATGGCGGTAGAGCGTGCCCGCCGCGACGCCGCTGCGCTCAGTGATCGCACCGACGGTCGCGGCGGCGTAGCCGCCTTCTTGCAGCAGAGCGATCGTGCTGTCGATCAGCTTCTGCCTGGTGGCGCCGCGCGGGCGGCTCGCCGTCGCCACACTCAGCCTTTGAAGGTCGAGAGTCCGTGGTCGCCGAACGGCTCGTCGCGTTCACGCACTGCTTCGCGATAGCCGTCGGTGTAGGCCTTCTCCTGGAACGCGTAGCCCTCGACGGTGTGCCGGGTGATGCCGTCGAAGATGATTCCGAGCGTCTGCGTGTTGCGCAACCCCTGCGTCTCGATCGTCTGATTGACGAGCAGCTTCATCATCATCAGCTGGTTGAGCGGCATGCGCGCGATTCGCTGAACCAGGACCTCGGTGCGCTCGTCGAGCTCCGCCGCCGGTGGCGCTTCGATCGCCAGTCCCCACTCCGCCGCTTCGGCGCCGGACAGCGAGTCGCCGGTGAACAACAGCCGCTTCGCCCGCTGCGGGCCGATCCGGTGCGCCCACAGCGCAGTCGTCGGCGAGCCCCAGACGCGCGCCGGCGGATAGCCGATCTTTGCGTCGTCCGCGATCACCAGCAGGTCGCTGCAGAGCGCCATGTCCGTGCCGCCGGCGACGCAGAACCCGTGCACCTTGCAGACGATCGGCTTGCCGCACTCGAATAGCTTCATGAACGTCTTGACGTTGCGGCTCATCATCGCGTAGTCGGTCATCGGGTCCCAGACCGCGGCCGGGTTGTGGTTGGCGGCCATCACCGCCGGGTCGATCGGCGAGCCCAGCTCGCGCTTGGGCGGCGCTTCGCGGCCGGCCATGCGCTCGGCCGCTTCGACCAAGTCGTAACCACCGCAGAAGCCGCTGCCGGCGCCTGCGAGCAGCAGAACCTTTGCCTGCGGATCGAGGTCTGCCTTCTCGACCGCTTCCGCCAGCTCCTCGAGCAGGTCGCGATTGATGCCGTTGCCGCGTTCGGGGCGGTTGAGCGTGATGCGCGCGACCGCACCATCGCGCTCGTAGATAACGGCCTCGCTCATGGCGCGATCCGATCGATGATCGCCTGCGCGTCGACGCCGGTCGGCAGCGTGCCGTAGGCGCGGCCGCCGTCGCCGAGCCGTCCGGCGCAGAACGCGTCGCTGACGGCCGGCGGTGCGTTGCGCACCAACAGGCTTGCTTGGAATGCGACGCCGAGGTCCTCGACGATCCGGCGGGCACCGAACTGAGCGTCGATCATCTCGGGATCGTTCGCGCCCTCGGCGAGGCCTGCCAGACGGCGGCCAATACCGTCGATGTGCGCATCGAGCCTGTCATCGGCGCCGCGCGCCAGCTCGCACTCGGCCAGGAAGGCCGGCAGCCCTTCGGGCTCCTTCGCCATCGCGCGCAGCACGTCGAGCGCGGCGACGTTGCCGGAGCCTTCCCAGATCGACATCAGCGGTGCGTCGCGGTAGATCAGCGGCATGCCGGAGTCCTCCACGTAGCCGTTGCCGCCCAGGCACTCGAGCGCCTCACCGGCGTGACCCGGCGAGCGCTTGCAGATCCAGTACTTCATCACCGCCGTGCCGAAGCGGCGCAGCGGCTCATCCTGCTCGTCGAACGCGCGGGCGATGCGCATCACTGAAGCCGTCGTCGCCTCGGACTCGATCGCCAGGTCCGCGAGCACGTTCTGCATCGCCGGCTGGTCCGCGAGCAGCTTGCCGAAGGCCGTGCGGTTGCGGGCGTGATGGGTGGCCTCGAGCACGCCGCGGCGCATCGAGGTCATCGAACCGATCATGCAGTCGAGCCGCGTGTGGTTGACCATGCCGATGATCACCGGCACACCGCGACCTTCTTCACCGACCAGCCGTGCTCGCTGGCCCTTGAACTCGACCTCACTGCTGGGCAGCGAACGCGTGCCGAGCTTGTCCTTCAAGCGCTGGAACTCCATACCCTCGCCGCGCTCCACGAAGAAGCAGCTAAGCCCGCCGGGCGCTTGCGCCAGCACGAGGAAGACATCGCACGGCGGATACGAGCAGAACCACTTGTGGCCCCATAGCTCGTATTCGTCGCCGCCGGCCGGCCGCGCCTCGGTGGTGTTCGCGCGCACGTCGGAGCCGCCCTGCTTCTCGGTCATCGCCATGCCGGCGATCGCGCCGTTCGCATAGTCGGGCATCGTCAGCCGGTCTTCCCACTCTGCCGCGATCTCGGGCGCGTTGTTGCGCAGCGGCGGGATCACCGCGTGGGTCATCGAGATCGGGCACATCACACCGCCGTTGGCGTGCGACCAAGTTCCGAACAGCGCCGCGCGCGCAGCGTGGGCGCCGTCCCGGTAGTCGCGCCACGGCAGCGAGTGGGTCTGGTGCTCGATCCCGGTCTTCAACAGCTCGTGCCAGGACGGATCAAGTTCGACCTGGTCGATGCGATTGCCGAAGCGGTCGTGCGTCAGCAGTGTCGGCTCGTTGCGCTCGGCGCGGCGCGAGTGCTCGCGCGTCTCGGCGCTGCCGGCGATCGCGCCGAGCGCGACCAGCCGGTCGGTCGCCCATTCGGCGCCCTCGCGCGCGACGGCCTCTTGCAGCGGCGTGTCGGCGAGATAGTGGTTGATCGGCTCCAGCGGAACCGACTGGTTGAAGACCTCGTGGGTCTGGCCGGCGGCGCTATCAACGGTCGTACTCATCTGTTCCCTTCGAACGATGTGAATCCGGATTCACATAGCTTACACGAAATCCCGAACTGGGGTCGGTTTCGGCCGAACCTTCAAGGCGCACGCGGCAGGGCGGCGCGCCGATATCGTTTCCCGCCGTGAGCACCCCGCGCAAACGGCCGACGGCTGCCGCATTGACTCTCGCCGGGATTCTCTTCACCGGACTGCTGCTGCGGCTCTGGGGCATTCGCAACGGACTGCCGGTCGTCTACAACCTCGACGAGTACGCCCACTTCGTCGTCTCGGCCGTGAACATGTTCGGCGGCGGGCTGAACCCGCACTACTTCCAGAACCCACCGGCCTACACGTATCTGCTGCACGTGCTCTTCTCGATCGCCTACGCGGTGCCGCCGATCGGCTCGCTCGGGCTCGCCGTGCACCACGCGTTCGAAGGCGACCCGACAACGCTCTACGTGATCGCGCGCGTCACTAGCGCGCTGATGGGTCTCGGCGCCGCCTGGATCCTGTACTTCGTCGGCAAGAAGCTCTACGGCGTCGCCGTCGGCCTGGTCACCACGGCGCTGCTCACCTTCACCTTCCTACCCGTCTTCTACAGCCACGTCGCGCTCAACGACGTGCCGACGCTGCTGCCGCTCTGTCTCGGGCTGTTCGGCCTGGCGGGGATCGTCAAGCGCGGCAAGCTGCTCGACTACCTGATCGCGGGCCTGGGCCTGGGCCTCGCGACCGCTACTAAGTACACCGCGGCGGCGCTGGCGGTCGGAATCTTCACCGCTTGGCTGATCCGCGTCTGGGGCGACCGCGAGGCCTTCCGGCGCGAGGCGCCCTACCTGATCGCCGCCGGCGCGCTTTCGCTGGCCGTCTTCTTCATCGCCAACCCCTACGCGCTGCTCGATCCGCACAAGTTCGTCTACGACGTGCGCCGCCAGCGCGACATCAGCGCCGGCGTCTCGAAGCTCGGCACCGACGACACCACGGGCTGGGCCTACTACGTCAAGACGCTGACCTGGGGCTACGGCTGGCTGCCGCTGCTGACAGCGCTCGGCGGCGCGGCGCTTGCGCTCAAGCGCGACTGGCGCAAGACGCTCCCGTTCGTCGTGACCGCCCTGCTGGTCTGGCTGTTCATGGGCCACCAGGAGCGCTTCTATGCGCGCTGGCTGATGCCGGTCTATCCGATCCTCGCGCTCTTCACCGCCTACGCGATCGTCGAGCTCGGCAGACTTGCGGGCACAAAGTGGCGCACCGCCCCCACCGTTGCGGTCGCGGCGATCGTGCTCGCCCAGCCGCTCGTAACCGTGGTCCACAACGACATCGTGCTGACGAAGACCGACACGCGTGCGCTGGCGAAGAGCTGGCTGTTGGAGAACGTCGGCGCCGGCAAGAAGGTCGCGATCGAGCTGATCGGGCCGAAGCCGTACTTCAACGTCGGCGGGGCACGCGGCGGCGCGAAGGAGTTCGATTACTACCCGCTGCCGACCGGCAGCGAGGTCGAGCGGTACGCGCAGTCGCTGAAGCCTGAGCTGCTGAACGCTTACGCGGCGGGCGGCTACTGCTACGTCGTCGTCGGCAGCATCCAAAAGGGCCGCGTAACCAAGGATCCCTCGAAGGCGCCGGGCGCCGCGGCTTACTACAAGGCGCTCGACGCCCAGGCCGAGAAGGTCGCGAGCTTCAGCCCGGTCAAATCCGGCACCAAACTGCCGACCTTCAACTTCGACATCTCGTACAACTGGTACCCGTTGAACTACACCCGGCCGGGCCCACAGATCGACATCTACCGGCTGAAAACGGGCGACTGCAAGTAATCACTTTTAGGCATTCGTGTCCATTCGGCGCGTCCAGGACTCAAATTCCGGGGAGTTGTGACCGATAGCTATTACGTGGTTCGCAACCGCAACAATTTCCTGCTGGCCGTCGTAGTCGCGCTGACCGTGCTCGCAGCGATTCCGGTCAGCTCCTCGGCAGCTGAATCGCAGCGCACGACCTTCCTCTTCTCCCGCTCGGTCAACGGTGGTGTTCCGAACGGACCGTCACGCAACGGAACGCTCACCCACGACCAGCGCATCGCGCGCATCGCGGCCTACGAGTCCGACGCCAGCAACATCGTCGCCGGCGACAGCAACGGCGTCACCGACGTCTTCTTCGTGCGCCGCGCAACACCATGGGGCAACAACGGCACGCCGTGGATCATGAGCCAGACCGAGTTGGCGTCGACAGGCCTCGCCGGCCAGCCCGCAAACGGACCTTCTTACAAGCCGGCGCTCGACGGCTCTTCACACGCCAAGCCGAGCTGCATCGCCTTTGTGTCCGACGCCTCGAACCTCGTTCCCGGCGACACCAACGGCGTTGCCGACGCCTTCGTGCGCAACATCAACAGCGGCAAGATCACGCGTGTCTCCGTCAACAGCGACGGCAAGCAGGCGAACGGCCCGTCCTTCGAGGTCAGTCTCGACGGCGGCTGCGAGCGCGTGGCGTTCACGTCTTCGGCGACCAACCTTGGCCTCAACAACCCGAAGAAGCTGGGCTGGACCTCGGCGCGCACCGCAGGGTCGACCGGCGGTCACCGCCAGGTCTTCGTGCACGTGATCAAGGCAAGGGGCCTCGACAAGACCTTCAACGGAATGACCTTCGTCGCCTCGGCGAACGACAAGGGCAAGCCGGGCAACGGCGACAGCTACGAGCCAGGCTTCGCGCGTGCCGGCAAGGCCGTGACCTACACGTCGAATGCCAGCAACCTCGACCGCGGCGACCGCAACGCCCAGAGCGACGTCTACGAACGCACCTTCATTCGCTTCTACACCCACGTAAAGGGCAAGGGCACCCAGGCGCTGAAGTTCGACACGCGCCTCGTCTCGGCGAACTCCGGCGGCAAGGCCGGCAACGGACCGTCGAGCCACTCGACTTCAACCGACGACGGCCGCTACATCTCATTCGAGACGATGGCTTCGAACGTACTGCCGGGCGACGGCAACGGCGTCTCTGACGTCGCGCGCGCAGACATGAAGAAGAAGCGCGTCAAGCAGGACTGGGTTTCCAAGTCGATCGACGGTGCCGGCAACGGCGCGTCGAACCGCCCGGTGATCTCCGGCGCCGGTGAGTTCGTGCTGTTCGACAGCGACGCCAACAACCTGCGCCCCTCGACCGACGTCGCAATCGACGGCAACGGCGTGCGCGACATGTTCCTCTGGAACGCCCCGACCCGCCACGTGTCGCTGGAGTCACGCAACTGGGAGAACGGATACCTCGCGAAGGCGTCGGAGAACCCGGCCAGCAGCTCGCGTGGAAACTACGTGCTGTTCGAGTCGGCCGACAAGCAGATCGACGAGCTGATCAGCAACCTGACGGGCATCTCGCAGCTTTACATGCGTTACCTCGGCCCGCAGTAGCGGCGCCGGCTCCTACCTAACGCGCGCGCGGATCGAAGCGCGCGACCTGATCGTCACGCGAGAGCGGCAGCCAGACGCGGTTGTCGTTGAAGTCCACACCGGTTGGAGCGTTGCCGATGCCGATCGGAAGGGCGTCGCGGCGGGCGGTCTTTGCGTCGATCCGCAGAAGCGTGTCGCCGTCGACGCTCGCCACCCAGATGCTGCCGCCGCCGGCCGTGATCGCCTGCGGGCGGATCGGCACGGGGATCGGCTTGCCGACGCGCTTGCCGGTTTTCAAGTCGATGCGCCAGACACTCGATGGCGGGATCCGCTGGCTGCCGCCGGTCAGCGCGGAGGGTCCGGCCTCGCCTGAGGTGTCGCGGGCGCTGGTGACCCAGAGGTAGCCGTCGCTCACGACCAGCGCGGTCGGCAGGCCGCCGACCTTGATCGGATCGCCGACCCGCTTGCCCGTCGTCGGGTCGATCTTGTCCACCAGTCCGTCGCGGATGTTCGCGACCCATACGTAGCCCGCGCCGGTCGCGACGCGGTACGGGGGGCCGCTCAGCTTGATGCGCTCACCGACGCGCTTGCCGGTGTCTGGATCGAGCTTGCTCAGGGACTGATTGCGGATCGATGTGACCCACTCGTAGCCAAAGCCGTGCGTAAGCCCGAACGGGCGGTTGTCGACCTTGATGCGATCGACCACCTTGCGCGTCGACGGGTCCACCCGCACCAGCTCGTCGTTCTGGAAGCCGGCGACCCAGACCTTGCCGAAGGCGACATCCAGCGCGTACGGCGCCGGGCTCGTGAACACCGGCTTCTTGCCGATCTTCCTGCCGGTCCGCGGGTCGAGCTTGGTCAGCACGCTGCCGGCCATGCTCGTGACCCAGATTCCGCCTTCGCCGGCGGCGATCGCGATCGGCCGCTTCGGCACATCGGTCGTCTGCCCGGTGAACGGCAGTACGACGATCTCGGCGTCGTTGCGCACGGCGTGGCCGGGCTTGTCTTCGCCGCAGCCGGTCAGCATCGCCGCCACGACCAAGTAGAGAGCGAGGCGCTTCATTTGGCACCGCAGGTCGTGTAGATGATCCACGCGCGGTTCTCGCCGCGGAACACAAAGTCAGGCTGCGCGAAACCGGTCCACGGCTTGCGCAGGGTGCGGTCGACGACGCTCATCTGCAACGGGTCGAGCGCGCTCGTCTGAATCATCTGCGTGCCCTGGGTCGGCGGACTGTTCAGCTGCGTGGTGGCCGGCACCTGCTTCTTCGGCAGGTCCAGCAGGTAGCGGATCACCGGAACCGACTCGTGGGTGAAGGCCGTCAATGGCAGGCAGCTCTCAACCTGCGCTCGGATCTTCGGCTTGTCGAGGATGTTGTAGATGCGGCTGAACTTCACCGACACCTCGTCGGTACTCGTGTTCAGGTGGCGGATGTTGTTCAGATAGCCCGGCGCGCGCACGAGCATCAGCGCGAGCGTGATCACCGCGAACCAGACACCGACCTTGCGCACCGTTCCCGTCAGCTGCACCCAGCCCACAAGCGAGAAGGCGACGCCAATGCAGAGCACGATCGACGGGATCACGAGGTAGCGCGAGATCACCGAGAGTCCGGCCACCGCGATCAAGAGGTAGGTGAAGACGCCGATCAGCGCCAGGGCGCTGAGCATCAGCATGCGGGCGCGCAGCGCGTAGATCGCCAGGCCCAGGCCCATCATGCCGGCGATTCCGTTGACGACCTTCTCGCTGCCGCCGATCAGCTTCGGCAGCGCTGCGATCGCGCCTGGCAGCGACTTCTGGCGGTTCAGCTCGGCGGCGACTTTGCTCGTCGAATTGATCGAGTACATCGGGTCGCCCGTGACGATCGCGTCCCAGACCAACCAGATCACAGGGGCCGAAATCACCAGCAAGGCGTAGCCGGCGAGCTGCGGCAACGTCGGGCGCTCACCGGGCAGATCCACGTCCGGCTTCACGTAGCCGAACGCCAGCCACAACCAGTAAAGGCCCGCCAGCAGCCAGGCCTCGGGTCGCAGCAGCCCGCAGGCGGTCAGCAGGATCAGCGGCGCGAGTCCGCGGCGCGGCTTCTGCAGCTCGAGTACGACGGCCCAGACGACCATCGTCAGGAACGGGATGTCGAGCATCGAACGGAAAGCGAACGCCATCAAGTCGGTGCGCGTTAGCAGCACGAGCACGCTGAAGAAGGCGACCAGCGTGCCGATCTTCAGCTTGACCATCTTGAAGACCCCGTAGAGCAGCCCGACGTAGAACGCGAGCGACAGGTACAGCACCAGCTGCACCGCGGCGCCGCCGGTCAGGCTGAGCACCGCCGTGTAGGCGTTGAACAGCGGGTGGGGCGTCGGCGTGTTGAAGACGTAGTAGTCCGGCAGGTGGCCGTGGCGGATCTCACTGCCCCAGATCAGCGCGTAGTACGTGTCGTAGTTGGGGAACAGCGGCCGGAAGATCGTGAAGCCGACGAGCAGCACGAAGAGGCCGATGAACAGGCTGTATTCGACCTTTTTATTCTCGAGTTTGGCGGTCAGCCAGTCGAGGGCGCCGACGATCCGGTCGCCGATGCGCGCGGAGAACGAACGACCGGCGGCGCCGCTGCGGGCGCCGCCGGGAAGCTCAGGAGCGAGCGCTCCGGAACCTGATTCGCTCTTCATTTCTTGAGTGTCGCTGGCGCGTCGGCTAGTTGAGGCGCTCGACGATCATCGCCATGCCCTGGCCGCCGGCAACGCACATCGACTCGAGGCCGATCTGCTTGTCGTTGGTCTCCAGGTTGTTCAGCAGCGTGCCCATGATGCGGGTACCGGTCATGCCGAACGGGTGGCCGATCGCAATCGCGCCGCCCTGCACGTTGAGCTTGTCGATCGGGATGTTCAGCTCGGCGATACTCGGCAGAACCTGCGCGGCGAAGGCCTCGTTGATCTCGAAAAGGTCGACGTCATCGACCGTCATGTTTGCGGCCTTCAGCACCTTGTTGATCGCCGGGATCGGGCCGATGCCCATGTACTCCGGCGCCACGCCGGCGGCGCTGGAGGCAATGATCTTGGCGCGCGGCTTCAGGCCGAGCTCGGCGGCGCGGTCGCTGCTCATCACGAGCGAGGCAGCGGCGCCGTCATTCAGCGGGCAGGCGTTGCCTGCTGTGACCGTGCCGCCCTCCGGCTTGAACACCGGGTTGAGGCCGGCGAGCTTCTCCACGGTGGTGCCGGCACGCGGGCCGTCGTCTTTGCTGACGACGGTGCCGTCGGCCGTGGTGTACGGCGTGATCTCGCGGTCGAAGAAGCCGTTCTCCTGGCCCTCGCAGGCGAGCTGCTGACTGCGGGCGGCGAAGGCGTCCTGGTCCTCACGCGAAACGCCGTAGCGCTCGGCGACGTTCTCGGCCGTGATGCCCATCGGGATGTAGACGTTCCAGAGCGCGCCCTCGGAGCCGTCGAGCTTTGAGTGCATCTTGAAGTCCGGGTTGCCCGCGGCGCGGCTGGAAGCCTCGATGCCACCGGCCAGGTAGGTGTCGCCGTCGCCGGTCTGGATCGCGTTGGCGGCGGCGCGAATGCTCTGCAGCGAGCTGGCGCAGAAACGCGTGACGGTGTGACCCGCGACGGTCTCCGGCAGGCCGGCCAGCAACCAGGCGTTGCGGCCGATGTTGTAGCCCTGCTCGTTGTCGGGGAAGCCACAGCCCATGATCACTTCGTCGTAAGTGTCGGGCGCAACCTGCGGGTACTTGTCGACAAGGGTCTTAACTGCGAATGCCGCGAGGTCCTCCGAACGCTCACCGGCCAGCGAGCCCTTGAAGGCGCGGCCGATCGGGGTGCGGACGACATCGACGATTACTGCATCTGGCATTGAAAACGCTCCTTGCGGGGGTGGATTCTGACCGTGAAATCTGCGCGCAAAGGGTATCGCGCACGGTCGTTCGGCCGGCGGTTAGGCCGGCGCGCCGACCGGGGCCACGCCGAGGCCCTGCAGCAGCAGCTCGCGGTTGAAGCTCGTGTCGCCGAGCAGTGCGCGAGAGGCGGTGGCGCGGCGGTAGTAGTAGTGGGCTTCGTGTTCGTAGGTGAAGCCGATGCCGCCGTGAAGCTGGATGTTCGCGCGGGCGGTCTCCCAGAAGGTCTCGGCCACCTGGGCCTTGGCGAGCGGCGCGATCGCCGGCAGCTCCTCGCGCTTGGCGGCGGCGACCCAGCCGGCGTAGTACGCCGCGCTGCGTGACGCCTCGACGCCCATCAGCAGGTCGGCGCAGATGTGCTTGACGGCCTGGAAGCTCGCGATCGGCTTGCCGAACTGGAAGCGGTCCTTGGTGTATTCGAGGGCCGTGTCGAAGCAGTGCTGGGCCGCGCCCAGGGACTCGGCGGCGAGCGCCACCGATGCGAGCTGCATCGTTGTTGCGAGCGTTGACCTTCCGTCGCCGATCGCTGCCGAAGCGGGTACGCGTACATCGCCGAACTCAAGCGTCGCGAGCTTGCGAGTCTCATCGACGGCGTGCGCCGGAGTACGAGTCAGCCCCGCAGCGTCGCCAGGGACGGCAAGCAGAACGACGTCGCCGTCCACCTGAGCGACCACGACGATCGCGTCAGCCGTGTGGCCATCGATCACGTAGTCCTGGGTGCCGCCGATCACGTAGTCGTCGTCGTCGCGCTTCGCGCTCAGCTTCACGTCGGGCGCGGTGTAGGCGAGCGTCGCGGTCTTCTCGCCCGACGCGATCGCGGCCAACAGCGCGGCATTGTCGTCGGACAAAGGCCTGGCCTTCGATCCCTCAATCAACGCGTTCGCGGCCAAGCAGACGCTTGCAAAGAACGGTGAGGGGTACAAAGACCCGCCCATCTGTTCCAAAACCACGACGAGTTCGACGTAGCCAAGCCCCACGCCGCCGAACTCTTCCGGCACGTGCAGGCCGGTCCAGCCGAGCTCGGCGATGTGCGCGTAGTCGGCGCGGTCGAAGCCCTCGGCGGTTTCGGAGAGCTCAACCACCCGGTCGAGCTTCGCCGTCTCCTCCATCAAGCGCTTCGCGCTCGCCTGGATCTCGCGCTGCTCGTCGTTGAATGCGAAGTCCACGCTCAGCCACCCTTCTTGATCTCTGCGAACGGCATCTCGGCGTCCGTGCGCGGCTCTTTCGGCATGCCGAGCACGCGCTCAGAGATGATGTTGCGCTGGATCTGGTCGGTGCCGCCGTAGATCGAAGTCGCGGGCACGACCAGGTTCAAACGCTCGGCGACCTTCAAAAGCTTGTCGTCCTCGGGCGCGCCGAGCGCGCCAACACCGGCGATCTTGATCATGTAGTCGGCGACCGCGCGCACCAGCAGGTTGTAAGCAAGCTTGCCGGTCGAGGCTTCGACGCCCGGGCCCTGGCCCTTCATCAACGCCGTCGTAACGCGGTATCCCGTGAAGCGGTTGACCTCGTACATCGTGTACACCCGCGCCAGCTCGTCGCGGACCAGCGGATCACCGATCACGCCGGCGCGCTCGGTCAGCTCGATCAGCGCGCGCGGGCCGCGGGCGATGAACTTGCCCATCGTCTCCAGCGAAGACTCCGCGTCGGCCTCTTCCAGATCGACCGCTGCGTCCTCGTCGGATCCGCCGAGCCCGCCGAGGCCCAGCGCCATGCGCTCGTTGGCCAGCGTCGTCATCGACACCTTCCAGCCCTCGCCAATCGCGCCAACCCGCAGGTCGTCGCTGATCTCGACGTCGTTCAGAAAAACCTCGTTGAAGACCGCCTCGCCGGTCATCTCCTTCAGCGGCACGATCTCCACACCCTCGGCCTGCATGTCGCAGATGAAGTAGGTGATGCCCGCGTGCTTAGGCAGAGCGGGATCGTGGCGCGCCATCAGGATTCCCCAGCGCGCGAGCTGCGCGTGCGTGGTCCAGACCTTCTGGCCGGTGACCTTCCACGTGTCGCCGTCCTGCACGGCCCGCGTCTGGATCGCGGCAAGGTCAGAGCCCGCGCCGGGCTCGCTGAAGAGCTGGCACCAGATCTCCTCGCCACGCAGCATCGGCTTGAGGAAGCGCTGCTTCTGCTCCTCGGTGCCGTGGGAGATGATCGTCGGCCCGGCCATCGGCACGCCGATCCCGCGTGGCGGCGGCTCGGCGCCGATCTTCTGGCGCTCCTGGTTGAAGATGATCGCCTCGGAGGCGCTGGCACCGCGGCCGCCGTACTGCTCAGGCCACAGCGGCGCCGCCCAGCCGGCGTCGGCGAGAATCCCGAACCAGTCTTCTTGGCTCAGCGAATCCTTCCAGTTGGCCTCGAGCCAACCGCGGATTTCCTCACGGAGTTTCGCCTCCCCGGGCGTGTCACGCAAGTCCATTGGCGCGGAGTGTAATAAGGCCGATCAGGTTGCCGCGAGCTCGGCAATCGCCTCGGCCAAGGCCGGGGCCTGATCCTCTTGCAGAAAGTGCTTGCCGGGGACCTCGATGTAGCGGGCGTCGGCCAGGATCTCGCGCGCCTCACGCCCCTGTTTCGCGGCGCGCAGAGCCGTGTCGCGCGCGCCCCAGACAATCTGCTTCGGATACTCCGCCGCCTGCAGGGCGCCGGTGTACAGACGTTCCTTCTCGGCAGTTGGCTCGAACCCGCGCATGATCTTCAGGAACGCTTTGCCGCGGTCTCCGCGCTTCAGCAACCGCGCGTAGGCCCGTAATTCCGCGGTCGGTGTGGCCGCGCGGTTCTGAATGCCCTGCATCCACATCAGCGGCACGATCGTCAGCTCATTCATCGAACCAACCCACAGCTCACCTGCTCCGCGCACACCGAACGGGCGCATCACCGGCGGCTTGCGGAAACCGTCGACCTTGATCAAGGTGTTCAGCACGGTCAGCGAAAGCACTCGCTCGGGAACCGCTGCCGCAATCTCGAATCCGACCGGGCCGCCGATGTCGTGGACCACCAGATGAAACCGCTCGAGCCCGAGCGCATCGATCGCCGCCAACGAAAACCGGCCGAGGCCGCTCCAGCTGTAGTCGTAGTCGGGCGGACGTTCGGCGAGGCCGAGCCCGGGAAGGTCGAAGGCGACGCCGCGCAGCCCGCGCGCAGGCAGTTCGCTGATCACCTTGCGATAGAGAAACGCCGATGCGGGAACGCCGTGCATCAGCAAGACCGGATCGCCGTCGCCTTCGTCAACGACGAAGCTCTTCACTCCATCGGCGCTGAAATAGCGCCCGCGCGCCTCCCAGCGCTCGACGACTTCGCGGCCTGCCCGGCTCATGCCAACGCGTCGAACTCTGTCGTGCGGATCGGTTCGAGATCGTCGGCGGCCGTCGGCTCGATCAAGTGTGCGCAGTCGTTCAGCCGCACGATCCGGCCGGTGCCGTCGGGCTCAACAATGAACTCGGTGATTGAGGCGTTGCCGATCGACATGATGCGACCCAGTTCCGAGGCCGGCATTCCGAGCAGGTGGCAGGTAGCCAAGCGAATGCAGCCGCCGTGCGTCACTGCGACCACGGTCTGGCCGTCGTGCGCGCTCGCCAGGTCGGCCAGCGCGCCGGCCACGCGGACCATCGCGTCGGCGTAGCGCTCGCCGCCCTCCCAGCCCTCGATGCCTTCAACGCGCCAGCGGCGCCAAACGCCTGGGTCCTGCGCCTCAAGCTCGTCTCGCGAGACGCCGGTCCAAGAACCGAGGTCGACCTCGCGCAGGTCTTGACGCGGCTCGACCGGCAGGCGCACGTTGTCGGCCAGCGCCCGCGCAGTGTCCATCGCGCGCTGAAGATCCGAGGCCACGATCACGTCGATCTCCTCATCGACCAGTCGCCCGGCCATGCGCGCGGCCTGGCGGCGTCCGAGCTCCGATAGCGGCGGGTCGGCCTGCCCTTGCAGCAGGCCCGACGCGTTCCACTCGCTCTCTCCGTGGCGTACGAGAAGCAGTCTCACTCGAGTGAGATTACGTCGAGCGGCACGCCGAGCTCGTCTCGGATCGCATCGTCGAACGCGGTCGGGTCGGGAATCGCGTCGTTCGGGTTGTGGTGCGCGATCACCACCCCTTCGGCGCTGTGGCTACGTCCCGACTCGACGATCTCGGTCTCGAGGTCGTCGCCCGGCAGCCACTCATGTTCCAGCGCGACGCCCTCGCCGCGCAGCGCGTCGACGCGCTTGTCGAGCGTCTCGAGGTAGCCGTCGCCGTCGATCGAACGCTCGTCGCCCCAGCGTGAGACGTTCGGCGTCAGCAAGACGAAATCGCTGGTGCTGTCCAGCGAGCGGATCCGCGCGTCATCCAGCACCGCGGCCAGTGTGTCGTCGTCGAATGCCACCAGAACCCAGGTCATAGCCCGATCATAAAGACGAACCGGCGAGGATGCCGCGCCGGCCCGCTTGTCGCTAGTCTTGGCGCCGCAGATGGAAGCCCACCTTCAAGCCGCCGAAGGCCATCCCGACCGCAACCTCGCGCTCGAGCTGGTCCGCGTAACCGAGGCCGCGGCGCTCGCCGCCGCACGCTGGGTCGGCCACGGCGACAAGATCGCCGCCGACCAGGCCGCGGTCGACGCGATGCGCTTCGTGCTCAACTCAGTGCCGATGGACGGCACCGTCGTGATCGGCGAAGGCGAGAAGGACGAGGCGCCGATGCTCTACAACGGTGAGCAGATCGGCGACGGCAGCAAGCCCGAGGTCGACATCGCCGTCGACCCGCTCGAAGGCACCACGCTGACCGCAAAAGGTTTTCCGAGCGCGCTCTCGGTGATCGCACTCTCCGAGCGCGGCACGATGTTCGACCCCGGCCCCTGCGTCTACATGGAGAAGATGGCCGGCACCGAGGAGATCGCCGATCTGCTCGACCTCGACCGTCCGATCAACGAGACGCTCGAGCTGGTCGCCGCGCGCAAGAGCAAGATTGTCAGCGACGTGCTCGTGATCATGCTCGACCGCGACCGTCACCAGCCGATGGCCGAAGCGGTTCGCAAGGCCGGCGCGCGCATTCGCTTCATCACCGACGGCGACGTCTCCGGCGCGCTGATGGCAGTTTCCGAGCGTTCCCCGGTCGACCTGCTGTGGGGAATCGGCGGCACGCCGGAAGGCGTGATCAGTGCCGCCGCGATCCACTGCATGGGCGGTCGCTTGGTGGGACGCCTCTGGCCGCGCAACGACGAGGAGCGCAGCGAAGCGGTCAACCTGAACTACGACCTCGACGCGATCCTCACCGAACACGACCTCGTGAAGGGCACTGACGTTTTCTTCGCCGCCACCGGCGTGACCGACGGCGACATGCTGCAGGGCGTTCGCTACCCGCGCAAGAAGGCGACGACCGAGTCGCTGATCATGCGCTCACGCAGCGGCACCGTGCGCCGCGTCCTTGCGACGCACAACCGCGCAAAACTGCGCGAAATCACCGGCGAGCGCTACGGCTAATCGATCACTTGCGCGCGGATCGCTACGGCGACCGCGTGCGTACGCGTTCCCGCGTTGAGCTTCGCGAGGATGCGCTTGGTGTGCGTGCGAATCGTCTCGGTCGAGAGGCCGAGCGTCGTCGCGACCTTCTCCGTGTGCGCGCCGTCAGCGAACATCTGCAGGATCTGGCGCTGACGCTCGGTCAGCACCTTGCTGGCCGCGTCTAGCGCCGCGTCCTCATCGTCGGCGAGCGCAGGGTCGATGAAGAACTCGCCGGAACGCGCGGCTTCGATCGCCGTGCTCAACACGGCGGCGTCGGAGTCCTTGCGCACGCACGCGCGGGCGCCGGCCTTCAGGGCCTCGGCCAGCACACGCATGTTGCCGTCGGCGGCGAACACGACGACCGGAGCGTTGATCTCCTTGCGGAGGTGCAGGATCGAGCTGGTCGCGTCGGCGTTTCCGAGGTGCGGATCGACGATCACGACGTCGGGCTTGGCCTTCTTCGCGGTCGCGAGCGCATCCTCAACGGTCGAGGCTTCGTTGATCTTTGCGCCGGAGAATTCAGCTTTAAGGACGCTGGCGACGCCTTGTCGCAGCACGGGATGATCGTCAACGATCAAGAAACTGTTCGAATCACTCATGAGGAGCACTCCTGCTCTTGCGGGGTCTGCATTGCGCGGATTTCTTTCGACTAGGGGTTAGTCGATGTTACTCGTCCGTAACCTCGCTCTGTCCCAGAACGGGTTACGTGCCGGATGATCGTTAGGAGCCTATCTGTCGCGCCCCCTGACCAGGCTGTTACACCAAATAAGTTACCGCAATCCGCGGTCGACCGAACGAAGGTTCAGTTTAGGCTACTGCGGCAGAGGTAGCGCGCCGAGGATCACCGTGTCGCTGGTGCCGAGTGCGCGGGCGGTCGCCAGCGTGAGATCCCAGGTGACTCCGTGAACGTATGGTCCGCGGTCGATCACCGGCACCGTCACCTTGCGGCCCGCGTTGAAGAACTCGACCTTCGAACCGCACGGCAGCGAGCGGTGCGCCACGCCGAGCGTGCGGCGCGTCAGCTTGATGTTGCAGGCGGTGCGGTGTCCGTAGAAGCCCGGTCCGTACCAGGTGGCCTTCTGGCGGCGATAGACCGACAGCGGACCCTGCTCCTGGTTGGAAGACGCGATCGCGGTGTCGGTCGGCGTGATGCGGAAGTCGTAGCGACCGGCCTTGAACGGCTTCCAGGTGATCGTGAAGTCTCCCGCGGCGTCCGTCGACGCGGTCGCTACGGCGGTCCATGGGCCTTGGCCGAGGCGCGCCTCGATCGACACTTGGCCGCTGCCCGGAGCAACGTGACCGGTGATCGTCGACGACTTGCCGGCGAAGGCACCCTTCGGCGCGCTAACGACCGGATCGGCAAACCCGGCCCCGCCGCCAGACGTGGCGTCGCCGGCAGCGGCGAGCGGCGGCAGAACGCAGAATGCTGCGATCGCGAAAACGGTGCACAAGGGTGCGGCGAGTTTCAGGTTGAGCCTCGTCAAGATTGCTTCTCTTTCGAACGGGCCTACGGGGTTAGCTGAAGGGCTCGCGCTGAAAGAGTCGCGCTACGGTCGCGGTGTTGATGACCGATTCGCCCCGGCTCGGGTCGCGGCTGGAATGCCGGACTGCGAGCAGTGGTTCCCCCGCCTGGCCGAGTCAAGGACCCAGCCGGTTAGGCGGCAAGTTCGCGGCGAGTATACATATCGGCTACCGCCGCGTACTGTGACGAGGGTCACAATTGGGTAATTACCGCGCTAAGACCGAGAAGATCGTTTTCGGCTTTGCCGACTGTTCGGTAACAAGCGTGACGCGCTGGGTTGCACGGGCGCGGATCGCGTATCGGCCGTCGGCCAGCGCGCGGCGCGAAACGCTCAGATGCCAGCGGCCGGCGCCGCCTGCGCGTACCCACAGGGGCCGGTCGCAGGCGCGCGCGACGAAGCGCGAACGGCGCTCGCTCCACCACTTGCAGCGGTTGCCCGCGATCCGCGAGATCGCCACATCGACGCGCGCGACGCCGACGGTGTCGGCCTTCGCGCGGCCGGTCACGCGCAGCATCGCCGATTTCTTCAGCCTGCTCTTGCTCTTCGGCGTGACGACGCTCGCAAACGGGTCGGCACAGCCGTCGTGGTTCTTGTCGACGAGCGGATTGGTCAGCGGACACGGGTCGGAGCCGTCGGGCAGCCCGTCGCCGTCGTCATCGTCGTCGCATGGGTCGCCCCGGCCGTCGCCGTCGTGGTCGAGCTGGTTCTGATTCGCCAGGCCCGGACAGTTGTCGAGCGCGTCGATCGCGCCGTCGTGGTCGGCGTCGTCGTAGCGCAGGCGCACGATCCGGCCGTTGCCGTTGTCGGCCACATACGCCAGGGCGCCCGGCGCGGTCGCGATCGAAGAAGGTGAGTTGAACTGGCCGACGCCGCCGCCGCTCGAACCAAAGTTCGCCAGCGGCGCGAAGCCACCGCCCTGACCGTTGAACAGGTCGACGCGGTCATTGCCCGTGTCTGCCACCAGCACGCGTCCGGCGGGGTCGCTCGATAGTCCCAGCGGGCTCTTTACCTGCCCGGGCGCGCTGCCGTAACTGCTGAAGCCGGTGACGACGATGCCGCGGGTGTCGAAGAAGCGCAGGGCAGAACCGGCCGTGGCCGACGACACATAGAAGCGCTCGAGCGTGTCCAGGGCGATGCCGCTCGGCGGCCCGAACGGACCGGGGTCGGTCACGCCGAAGGCGAAAAGCGGATCGAACGTGCCACGCGCCGGGTCCAGCGCCTGCACGCGAGCGTTGTTGGTCTCGGCCGCGTAGACGCGCGGCTCGACGTCGGTGGCGAGCTGGGCGAGGCCGTTGAACTGGCCCAGCGCCGAGCCGGTCGTGCCCGAGGTGCCGAGATAGCTGGCACCGCCGACCCACGGGCCGAACAGCACGATCACGTTGCGCGCCGCGTCGGCGACGTAGATGTTGCCGCGGTTGTCGACGGCTACGGCCGAGGGATCCTGCAGCAGGCCCGAGCCAAACGAGCCGAGTGGCGCGTTGCCCCTGCGCGCACTGTCGTAGACCTGAACTCGGCCGCCGTTGCGCAGCGGCACGTAGACGCGGCCGGCGCCGTCGGTCGCGATCCAGCCGGAGTTGACGCCGCCGACGGCGACGCCCTCCCACTCGAACGCGGCGGCCCGCGCGCCGCCGGCGAGCGCCAGCGAGCCGAGTACGGCGACGAAGATCGCGAGGATCAGCGCCGGAAAGGCGTGCGTCGATCGAGAAGCCATCGAAGCATCAGACGTTAACTG
>JBOGYW010000003.1:0-46987 GCA_050696815.1 Solirubrobacterales bacterium
TCCTAACGGCGCGCCAGGCCGCTCCGCCCTATGCCGCGGCGATGAAGTCGGCGCAGCGCTCGCCGATCATGATCGTGGCGGCGTTCGTATTCGCGCGCACGATCTTCGGCATCACTGCGGCATCGGCAACCCGCAGGTTCTCCACACCGTGCACACGCAGCTGCGAATCGACGACTCCGCCGTCGCCCGGCGCGCCGATTCGTGCGGTGCCGACCGGGTGGTAGAGGTGTTCGCCGTGGGCGCGGATGAAGTGTTCGATGTCGACGTCTGCGTTCATGCCGTCGGGAAAGTGGATGTTCTTGCCTAGGCCCGACCCGAAGCCGCTCGCCTGGACGATCTCCTCGCCGACCCGCGCGCCGGCGACCATCCGCGCCATGTCGCTGGGGTCGGAGTAGAAGTTGAGGTCGATCGCCGCGTACTTCGTCGGGTCGTTGGCCTGGATCTTCACGCTGCCTCTGCTCTTCTGCTGGAGCAGGACCGGTCCGCAGGTAAGCGCAGGCCGGTCGTGTTCGTCCTTGCCGTGGTTGAAGAAGAAGCAGGGCGCCAGCGCGTACTGCATGTCGGGCGCCAGTTCCGACGGGTCCGAGCGCGCGAGCAAGTTCGCCTCCATCGCGTTGCTCGTGAGCTTGCCGCTGCGCCGCAGCAGCCACTCCACGAGATACTTCGGGTTCTTGGCGTCGTCGAGACCGACTCCGCTCGCCTTGTCGTCGAGCTCCCACGAGAGCGTGGCGCAGGGGTGGTCGATCAGGTTCTCGCCGACTCCCGGCAGGTCGGCCACGACGTCGATGCCGAGCTTGCCGAGGTGCGCGGGATCGCCGATCCCCGAAAGCTGAAGAATCTGCGGCGTACCGAACGCGCCGCCGCTGACGACGATGTCGCTGCTTGCGCGTGCGGTCGCCGTGCGCTTGCCCTTCGAGTACTCGACGCCGACGGCTCTGCCGTTTTCGACGACGACGCGATGCACCAGCGCGTTGGTGATCACTGTCAGATTCGCGCGCTTCCTGATGTGCGGCCTGATGAACGCGTCCGCCACGCTCCAGCGGCGGCCGTTCTTCTGCGTGACCTGCAGCCGGCCGACGCCCTCCTGCGTGCCGCTGTTGAAATCCTCCACGTAGTCGTGACCGAGGGCGACCGATCCGTCGATCAGCTTTCGCGTGATCGGGTCGGTGTGACCGAACGACACGTTCAGCGGTCCATCCGAACCGTGGTACTCATCGTGGAACTGCTCGTTGTGCTCGGACTTCTTGAAGAACGGCAGGACCTCTGCCGGCGACCAGCCGTCGGCGCCCAGCTCGACCCAATCGCGAAAGTCCTGGTCGTTGCCGCGCAGATAGATCATCGCGTTGATCGAGCTGCTGCCGCCCAGACCCTTGCCTCGCGGCATGAAGATCTTGCGGCCCTGCAGGTTCTCCTCCGGCTCTGAGAAGTAGGCCCAGTCGAACTTGGTCTCGAAGAGATCGGCGAAGGCAACCGGGATCGTGATGTTCGGGTGCTTAGCCTTGCCGCCCGCTTCAATCAGCAGGACGTTGCAGGCCGGGTTTTCGCTGAGCCGCGAAGCGACGACGCAGCCGGCCGAGCCGGCGCCGATGACGATGTGGTCGAACTCGTTAGGCACCATCGCCCAGTCTCGCAACGATTTCGCGCGAGTGCTTTGTGTAGGCGCTGGGGTCGAAGATCGCGTCGATGTCGATCTTCAGGCCCTGCTCCTTGACCTGGGCGGCGAGCAGGTCGCGGAAGTTGGTGCCGGTGTCCCAGGCCTCTTGGGCGCCCTGTTGGACGATCCGGTAAGCGTCGTCGCGCGTCAGGCCGGCGTTGACCAGCGCGAGCAGCGCGCGTTGGCTGAACAGCGCGCCGTGCGTGACCTCGAGGTTGCTGAGCATGCGCTCGGTGTGCACGGTCATGCCGTCTACGACCTTGATCGCGAGCGACTGCATGTAGTCCAGCAAGATCGTGCTGTCGGGCAGGATGATCCGCTCGACCGAACTGTGCGTGATGTCGCGCTCGTGCCACAGTGCGACGTTTTCGATCGCCGCGTTGGCGTTGCCGCGCAGCACGCGCGCCAGGCCGGCGATCCGCTCGTTGGTGATCGGGTTGCGCTTGTGCGGCATCGCGGAGCTGCCCTTCTGCTGGCCGCTGGCGAACGGCTCTTCGACCTCGCGCACCTCGGTCTTCTGCAGTGCGCGGATCTCGGTTGCGAAGCGTTCCAAGCCGGCGCCGGCGATCGCGATCGTGGTCAGCAGCTCGGCGTGGCGGTCACGCGCGACGACCTGAGTGCTGACCGATTCGGGCGTGAGATTGAGCTTCGCGAGCACGGCTTCTTCGATCTCTGGGCCGTTTGCGCTGTAGGTGCCGACGGCGCCGCTCAGGGCGCCGACGCGGCACTGCTCGAAGGCGCGCTCGAGCCGCTCCACGTTGCGGCGCGCCTCGAAGGCGAAGCCGGCGAGCTTGACGCCGAAGGTGGTGGGCTCGGCGTGCACACCGTGTGTGCGTCCGGGGGCGATCGCGTCTTCGAACTCGCGAGCACGTCGGGCGAGCGCGTCGGCGTACTCGCGGGCGCCTTGCAGGACGATCGCGCCGGCCTTCGTGATCTGGATGCCGAGCGCCGTGTCGAGCACGTCGCTGCTGGTCAGTCCGTAGTGGATCCAGCGCCCGGCGTCGCCGGCGTCGGCGCTGATCACGTCGACGAACGCGGCGACATCGTGGTTGGTTACGCGTTCGCGCTGCTTGACCGCGTCGGCCGTGAACTTGGCCGAATCCTTGATCGCCACCAGGTCGGCCGCCGGAATCACGTCTGCGTCGAAAAGAGCGTCACAGACCGCGAGTTCTACTTCGAGCCAGCTGTCGAACTTTGCCTGTTCGCTCCAGACGGCGCCGATTTCGTCGCGGGTGTATCGCTCGATCACGCCATGATCCTATGCGGTAGTTAGGCTGGCGCCAGCTTGAGCGAACGAGTGCAGATATCGAGCGCGGCGCGGCGCGTACAGACGTTCATCGCGGTATTTGTTGGGGTGGCGCTGCTGCTGCGACTCGGCCTGACGCTGTTCCATCCCGATGCTGATTCGGATCCGCACGTGCTGGTGCGGCTCGAGCGCTTCGTCAGCTTCTTCACGATCCAGAGCAACTTCGTTGTGTTGCTGGCTGCTTTGGCAGTGGCATGCGACCGAGTGTTCGAAACGCCGTGGTCGCGCGCGCTCCGGCTGGCCGCGCTGGTCGGTATCACCGTGACCGGGATCGTCTACATCGCGATTTTGGCGGGCGACTCGCACCAGACCGGCCTGTCGCAGGTCGCGAACCTGATGCTGCACTACATCGCCCCGCCGCTGACGGTGTTGGCCTGGCTGGCCTTCGGCCCCTGGCAGGCGCTGTCGTTCGCCGACATCCCGCGCGCGTTGGCCTGGCCCGCGGCCTGGATCGCCTACACGCTCGGGCACGGCGCGATCACCGACTGGTACCCCTACGGCTTCATCGACGTGGTCGCGAAGGGCTACGGGCGCGTGTTCGTGAGCATCGGCTTCATCACCCTGTTCGCGGCGGTGCTGAGCTGCGCGTTCATCGGCCTAAGCAATCTGCGCCGCCGCCCGACTCCCGCCCCCTGAGGGGACGGGAGTCGGGGGATTTTCCCCATTGCGACGGGGCGGCTCAAAACAGCTCGGCGTTTAGGCACGTGCGAGCTGTTCGCTGTTCGAGGTACCGCAGGTAGCCGTCGACGCCTCCAAATGGCTCCAGTGCGGATGCGGCGTCGATCCACGTTGGGCTCTCTTCGGCTTCCAGGCAGTAGCGATGCGTGGAGTAGCGGTAGTCGGTTCCGCTCGGGTGGTTGTCGTGTACGTAAGCGATCAACCAGCGGAACTGCTTTGCGTCGCAAACTCTCTTCGACCGGTACCGGCCGGCGAAGAGCGTGCCACCCAACCCATGCCGCTTCCTGAAATGGCGGGTGTACTCCCTGAGTTGCAACGCCATCAATGCCCCGATCCCACCAGCCTGTTTCTGCCAAAGCACCAGATGAAAGTGGTTGCCAAGTAGGTTCGCCGCGAGCAAGCTGACCCGATCGCCAAAGTAGGCATGCTCGCTCGGACGCGCCGAAAGATGCCGCTTGAGCAGATCGAAGAACACATCCCGATCTTCGTCGTCAAGAAAAACCATCCGGCGACCCGCGCCGCGGTTGTACACGTGGTAGGTCCCCGGCGTCGACCGGTCGTCAATGTTCGCCCGCGGCACGCCACCATCGAAGCGCCAAGCGCGCTACGACACAAGACCCAAACGCAACGATTCAGCTAAAAAGGATCCGCGCCGCCAGAATCGCGGCGTTCTGCGAGCCGTTGACCGCAACGCAGGCGACCGGCACTCCCGGCGGCGCCTGGGCGATCGCCAGCAGCGCGTCCAAACCGCCGCTGACGGCGTCTTCCGCTCTGATCGGAACGCCGATCACGGGTAAGTCGGTGAATGCGGCGACCATCCCGGGCAGCGCCGCGGCCATGCCGGCGCCGGCGATGATCACCTTCAGGCCGCGCGCGCGGGCTCCGGTCGCATACGTGCGCACCAACTCGGGATCGCGGTGTGCGCTGATCACCGTCACCTCGTGACGGATGCCGCGCTCCTTCAGTTCGTCGACTGCGCCCTGCATCGCGCCGCGATCGGTCTCCGAACCCATCACCACGCCGACGGCGGGCGAGTCGCTGATCTCGATCTCACTGAGTTCGGTCGCGAGTTCCGGCGAGATCACCGCCGACTCTGAGGTTGATTCCATTGCGTCCTCCATGGACTCGTCTGAAGATTTTGGGCCGCGTGGCCGCGTGCGAACCGAGCGCACATCCCTAGTCTGCCGAAATACCCGCCTGCGTGACTGCATCGCCGTCACGATACTTCGGCGCGCCGCCATATCCCTCCTGCCCGGGCAGGCCTCAACCGGCGCCGCCGACGAGGCGACGCCGGCGAGGAAATGCGGCGCGAGCGGAAACGCGAACCAGATCGTGGGCTGCGTGGGGCAGGCGCCGGATCGAACATCGACCCGCTACGAGTCCCTCCCCTAAAGGACCCTGACAAACACCGGATCATCAGGTCGCGCGTCAGCTACCGAATGCCAGGCGACCTAGATTCCACTCTACCGCCGGGGTATTGGCGTGGGTGCAAATAGGCGAAAAAGTTCGCGCGCTAGATGCCGGCCGCGATATCGCTGCGCAGCTGCATCCCGTCGAACGAGATCAGCGTCGTCGCGTCATACGCGAGTGAACGCGCTGCCGCGACCGTCGGGCCGAGCGCGGTGACGTTCAAAACGCGACCGCCCGCGGTGACGATCTCGCCGGCGTCATTTCGCGCGGTGCCGGCGTGGGTGACCTCGATGTCGGGCGGAACGTTGTCGAGCCCGGAGATCACGTCGCCCTTCGACGAGCTCTCCGGGTAGCCGGCGGAGGCCAAAGTGATCGTCACCGACTGGCGCTCCGAGCGCTCGATCGGCACGTCGGCAAGCCCGCCCGGCTCAACACTCGCGAGCATCAGTTCGGCGAGATTGCTGTGCAGCCGCGGCAGCAGTGCCTGCGTCTCGGGGTCACCGAAGCGCGTGTTGTACTCCAGCACGCGTACGCCGTTCGACGTCAGCATCAAACCTGCGTAGAGCACGCCGTGAAACGGTGCGCCGCGCCGCTTCATCTCGTCGACGATCGGCTGGTGCACCGCGGCGGAGATTTCGGCGATCTTCTCGGGCGGCACCTCGGGCACCGGTGAGAAGGCGCCCATGCCGCCCGTGTTCGGACCTTCGTCGTTGTCGAAGATCCGCTTGTAGTCGCGGGCCGGTGTCATCGAGTAGGCACGCTCGCCGTCGCACAACGCGAGCAGCGACACCTCGACGCCGTCGAGGAACTCCTCGAGGATCACGTCGGTTTCGCCGAAGCGCTGGTCCACGAAGTACTCGTCGATCGCCGCGTGGGCGCTCGCCTCGTCCGGGCAGATGATCACGCCTTTGCCGGCCGCCAGGCCGTCGCTCTTGAAGACCAGCGGATACGCAGCGCCCGCCAGCTGCGCAAGCGCCTCGTCTTTCGAGTGCAGCACGGTGTGCGCGGCGGTCGGCACACCGGCTGCGTTCAAGACCTCTTTGCAGAAGACCTTCGAACCTTCGAGCTGGGCGGCCGCGCGCGACGGACCGAACGCCTTCACGCCGACCGCGGCAAGTGCGTCGACGAGCCCGTCGACCAAAGGCACCTCCGGCCCGACGGCGACCAGGTCGACGCCTTCGCTCTGCGCCAAAGCGACCAACGCCGGCAGATCTTCGCCGCCGACTTCAGGCAGGCACCGCGCGTCCAGCTCGATCCCGGGGTTGCCAGGCGCGCACAGCACCTCGAGCGCTTCGTCGCCGTTCCACGTGCGGTGCAGCGCGCGCACGATCGCGTGCTCGCGACCGCCTGAGCCGACGACCAGGACTTTCATCGCGCGTGACCCCCGCCGCTAGAAGGACTCGATCAGCTTCTCGACCGAGATCGCCGGGACGATCTCGTACTGCGCGGTGCCGCGCGAGCCCAACTCGATCGCAGCCTTCGCGATCGCCTGCTCGTTCGGCGCTTCGACGATGCTGATGAAGTGGTACGGACCGAGCGACGCGTACTGCGCTTGAACCTCGATGCCCAACGCTTTGACCTCGTCGTTCACTTCGAGGATGCGCTTCGGATTCTCCTTGATCGTGCGCACACCTTCGGTGGTCAACTTGCTGTACATGATGTAGGTCGGCATCGATGCTCCCTCTTCGTCGCGGTGTTCAGAAACAAACTCGTTGGCGCAAACTTATCGCGCTCGCACGACCTTCGGATTGAGGATTCGGTTAATGCTCAGGCCGCGGCGCCGGCGATCGACCGCCGTGCGAGCCAGCGTGCGCCCAGGTTCAGGATCATGATCAGCGCGACGAGCGTCAGCGCCGCACCCCAGGCGCGCTCGACCAGGCGGTCCTGGGCCTGGCCGACGTCGGAGAAGATCTGCGCCGGCAGCGAGTTCATCTGCGCCGTGAGGTCGAAGCTCATGTCCTTAGCGATCGTCGCGGTGAACAGCAGCGGTGCCGTCTCGCCCATCGCGCGAGCGACCGCGAGCAGCGAACCGGTGATGATGCCGGGCAGCGCCGCCGGTAGGACGGCCTTGAGGATCACCTGCCAGCGCGCGGCGCCGAGCGCGAAGGCGGCCTCCGAGTACGAGCCGGGCACCTGGTTGAGCGCAACCTCGACAGAGCGCTCGACGATCGGCAGCATCAGGATCGCCAGCGCAAGCGAGCCCTTCCAGCCGGCGAAACCGCCGCCGATGCCGCTGATCACGAGCGTGATGTAGATGAACAGTCCGAACATGATCGATGGCACGCCCGTCATCACGTTCATCAAGAAGCGGATGAAGTTGCCGTAGCGCGAGTTGCCGGCGTACTGCGTCACGTAGAGCGCGACGGCGATGCCGATCGGCACCGCGATCAGCGTGGCGATCCCCATGATCACGATCGAGCCGACGATCGCACTCCTGATCCCGCCCGGATCGCCGAAGAAGCTGCCGGTCGGGTCGGTCGTGAAGAAGCTCCAGCTGATCGCGCCGGCGCCCTTTTCGATCAGGAAGAAGAGGATCAGGAACAGCGGGACCAGCGCAATCGCGGTGAACAGGCCGATCACGCCGCGGCCGAGCGAGTCGCGCCGTTTGCGGGCCTTGCTGATGTGGCCGAGGATCGACTCAGGCGTGACGCCGGTGAGCGCGGTGCCGGCGGCGCTAGACAACGCTCGGCCCTCGTTTGCCGCTGCCGATGTTCTTCTCGGCGCGCCCGACGATCAGCTGGGCGACCATGTTGACGATCAGCGTCAGCACCAGCAGCATCAGGCCCGACGCGATCAGCGCCGAGCGGTGCAGCGGGTCGGCCGCCGCCTCGCCGAACTCGTTGGCGATCACTGCCGCCAGCGTGTAGCCCTGGTCGAACAGGCTGTGGCCGATCACGGCGGCGTTGCCGATCACGATCGTCACGGCGATCGTTTCGCCGATCGCGCGGCCGAGTCCGAGGATCGATGCACTGAAGATGCCGTCACGAGCAGGCGGCAGGACCGCCTGCCAGATCATTTCCCAACGCGTCGCGCCGAGCGCAAGCGCGGCTTCGCGCTGCTCGCGCGGAACCGTCACCAGCACCTCGCGGCTGATCGCGCTGACGATCGGCAGGATCATGATCGCCAGCACGAGGCCGGCGGTGAAGTAGTTGGGGCCGGCGACGTCGCCACCGACGAACGGCAGAAAGCCGAAGGTGTCGCTGAACTGCTGCTCGGCCGGTTTGATCGCCGGGATCAGCACGAAGAAGGCCCAGAGTCCGTACACGACTGACGGCACCGCGGCGAGCAGCTCGAGCATCGCCGTCAACGTTCGACGGAAACGCTGCGGACAGATCTCAGTTAGGAAAAGCGCGCTGGCGACCGCAACGGGAACGCCGATCGCGAGCGCGATGAACGACGTGATCAGCGTGCCGACGACCAGCGGCAGCGCGCCGAAGATCCCGCGCGAGACGTCCCAGTCGTTGCGCGTCACGAAGCCCAGCCCCATCTTGTCGAAGACGGTGCTCGACTCGCCGATCAGCTTCAGGAGGAAGAACACCAGCGACAAGACGACCAGCGCGGTGACCGTGATCAGCCCCCAGCGCAGCACCTTGTCGCCGGTGAAACGACGCGACGAGGCGGCGTTTCCGCCGCGCTCGTCGATCAATGTCGTTCCAGCTTCCATGCGCGAGAGTCTCCCAGATGCCGCTGACTACTTGAGCGGCGTGCCGTTGCAGGTCAGAGCGTCGACCTTTGCCTGCGCGGCCGTCTTGATGTTCTCCGGCAGCGGCGCGTAGTTCAGGGTCTTCGCGACGTCCTGACCGTCGCCGAGGCCGTAGTTGAGGAACGTGACGGTGTCCTTCGCCGCCTGCTCCTTGATGCCGGCCTTGCACATGTCCTCGTAGACGAGGATGAAGGTCGCCGAAGCGATCGGGTAGGCGCCCGCGTTCGGCGAGTCGATCGCGTTGAAACGCAGGTCGTCCGGCACCTTCAGGCCGTCACCGGCCGCGGCGGTCGACTCGAGCGTCGGCTCGACGAAGTCGCCCGACTTGTTCTTCAGCGCGGCGGTCGTGAAGTTGTTCTGCAGCGCGTAGGCGAGCTCGACGTAGCCGATCGCACCTTCGGTCTGCTTCACGGCTCCGGCGACACCGGCGTTCTTCGCCGCGCCGGTACCGGTCGGCCACTTGACGGTCTTGTCGACGCCGACCTCCTGCTCCCAGCTGCTGCTGTAGGCGGCAAGGTAGGTCGTGAACAGCTTCGTGGTGCCCGACTCGTCGGAACGGTGCACGACGGTGATCTTCGTGTCCGGCAGATTGACATCGGGGTTCAGCGCGGTGATCGCCTTGTCGTTCCAGGTCGTGATCTTGCCTTGGAAGATGTCGGCGACGGTTCCGCCGTCGAGCTTCAGGCCGGATTTCACGCCGGACAGGTTGTACGCGACGGTGACGGCGCCGAAGACGGTCGGCACGTGAACCGGGGTGCCCTTCTTCTCGGCCGCGGTGACCTCTTCGTCCTTCATAGCGGCGTCGGTCGCGCCGAAGTCGACGGTGCCGGCCGTGAACTGAGCGACGCCGCCGCCCGAACCGACCGGGTTGTAGTTGACGGTGATGCCGTCGCTCGACTTGACGTCACTTGCCCACTGGTCGTAGACGGGCTGGGGGAAAGTTGCACCTGCGCCCGAGATCGTGCCTCCAGACGTTCCGCCCGAGGAGTCGCTGCCGCAAGCGGATAGAACTACGGCGGCGAACACGGAGAAGGCGAACACAACGATCAGGTTTCGTGCTTTCACGATGGGAAATTCCTTTCGATACGGGGTGTTGCGCGGAGCCTGCATGATGGATGACCAGATGGTGTTACAGGTGGGTGTACTTCCTGTGAAAAAGTTGTGAACAAGTCGTAACTAACCCGCAAACACAAGGGAAAAATCGGCGGAATTTCGGTTGCTAACCGCATCGTTCGACTCAGCATCCGGTTAACGGGTATGAATAGGAGCATCCTCGGCCCAGGAGGCAATAACCCATGCCCAAGCTCGTTGTCATCTCACTCGTCGTCGCCGCATTCGCCGCGACCGCCCAGACTGCCGCTGCGCAGCTACCGAACCCACAACTCTCTGCCGGCGCCGCGAACACCTGCGCGGTCTACCCGAACCAGAAGGTCTACTGCTGGGGGTCGAATGTGCACAAGCAGCTCGGCATCGGTACGAACAATCTTTCCTACGCGCTGCAGCCGATCCCGGTCAACGCGCTGAACGGGATCCCGGTCGGCGTATCGACCGGCTACGACTCGGCCTGCTCGCTGCTGACCTTCGGCACGATTCGCTGCTGGGGCAACAACGAAAACGGCGCGCTCGGTGCCGCCCGCGTGGGCAGCGACGTCAGCACTACGCAGACCGCCGCGAAGCTGCTCGGCGCGTACGCCGCGCCGGACAACCAGGCGACCGGCCAGCGCCACATCTGTTACCTCGACAACGACAAGTACGTGCGTTGCCAGGGCGCGGGCACGCTCGGCCAGCTCGGCAACACTGCGTCCGCAAACAGCACGACGCCGGTCGCGGTGTTCGGCCTGAACGGCAGCGGTCCGTCGACGACGCCTACCCAGGTGGTCTCCGGCGCCAACCACAGCTGCGCGCTGCTGGCGAACAAGAACGTCAAGTGCTGGGGCACCAACAATGTCGAGCAGCTCGGCGCGACGACGGCGACGGGCACCTCGAACGTGCCGATCGACGTTCCGGACCTGGCGAACACCGTGAAGCAGCTGGCCAGCAGCTCCGACCACACGTGCGCGATCCGCGGCAACAACGACGTGATCTGCTGGGGCGCCAACAGCTTCGGCCAGCTCGGTGACGGTTCCGTGAACCCGTTCAAGGGCACAGTGCTCGTCGACAACCTCGGCGGCGACGCCAAGGAGATCACGACCGGCATCAGCCACAGCTGCGCGCTGCTGACGACCGGCGTCGTGCGTTGCTGGGGCGCGAACACCTACGGCCAGCTCGGCAACGGCAACACCAACAACGCCTCGCGTCCGGTCAGCGTCGCGGGCCTGCCGCGGCCGGCCCTCGCGATTAGCGCTGGCGGGTACCACACCTGCGCCAAGCTCGACGACGGGTCGATTCGCTGCTGGGGCCGCAACGACAAGGGCCAGCTCGGCAACAACAGCAAGACGAACTCGCTCGTGCCGGTCGCCGTGTCGGCGGCCGCTGGACCCTCGTATTCGAAGGTCAAGCTGGAGAAGGGCAACGGCCACACCAACTTCGTCGGCCTGTTCGTGATCAAGCCGCCGGTGCCGGGGTCGATCGATAAGCGCTGCGTCGGCAGCACGGTGTCGACCGTCAGCGTCACGCAGGGCGGGGTCAAGCACAGCAAGGGCCTGCGAGCAAAGCTCCGCGTCAGCGGCAGCAAATGCGTCGCGAGCCTGCGCGTGAACAAGATCTCATCGTCGGAGGCCACCGGCGATATCTACATCCGCTCGAGCTTCGGCGGCAACTCGCGGCTGCCGGCCGCGAAGTTCACGCAAAGTTACGCAGGCCGCTAGATAGCCGGCACCTTCCCCAAGAACGGGCTTAGGGCGCATGCCCTAAGCCCGTTCTTGGCAGAGTCGCGGCCTCAACCGCTTGACAAGTGACTCAGGAGTGAGTAACGTGTGTAGCGATCTGGACGGCCTCGCGCACCGAGGTCGCCGCGTCCAGAAGTGGCTCGGAAACCCCTTCTGAATGCGGATAGTCACACTGCTCAACGCAAGAAAAAGGAGCTCCCTGTATGGAGCGTTACTCGGCATTGAACAGCCGCCTCGCGTTTCGCGCGATGCTGGCCATTTCATCTCTGCTCGTCCTGGTGGCCGCAGCAGACGTCGGCGGCTTTCGCGCCGCCTTCCTTTAGGCCGTAAGAGTCTGAGCGCGGCCGGCGGCGATTCTGCCGTCGGCCGGAGTTCAGCCCCCACCTGGGGCATTCCTTCCGAAGCCAACGATTGAATCGCGGCAAGCGCGGCGACGCCATCTGCCGCGTCGCGCAATCAACTTCGGGAGGCCCCGACCAATGAAGCTCTTCAAACGTGCGGGCTCAAATCTGACCTACGCCAACGTCGTCGCGACGCTGGCGCTCTTTCTGGCGCTCGGCGGAGTCAGTTACGCCGCGGCGACGCTGCCAAAGAACAGCGTCGGCACGAAACAGATCAAGAAGAACGCTGTCACCGGAGCAAAGATCAAGTCGAAGACGATCACCGGCTCCGACATCAAGAAAAGCACGATCACCGCGGACAAACTGAAGACGGGCACCGTCGTTCCGGCTGCCGCTACCGCGACCGACACCTTCATCGTCAACAAGAAGGGCGCAAACAGCGCGAACGACAACACGCCGGACACTGCCGCGGCGGCCGCGACCGAGATTCCGCTCTACACGACCGGTCCGTTCACGCTGTACGGCAAGTGCTACCACGACACGGACGACGACAAGCAGTACGCGACGATCTATGCGCGCACAACGGTGGACGGAGCGCTCGCTTCGTTCTACGACGGCTTCGACTACTCGTTTCGGCTCGACACCACCACGCCGGAAGCCAACCGCTTCGTGTCGCAGGTGAACGTCAACAACAACGACGAGACCTCCGACTTCACGTACGACGCGACGTATCTCGAGGCGCCGGATGGAAACGGCATCTACTTCTCGGTGATCGTCCAGGCCCGCAACGGCAACCCGGCCGATGCCAGCACGCTGATGCCGGAGGACTCCTGCGTCTTCTCGGCGCGTGGTGTGAAGTTCAAGACGAGCTGATCGATCGGCAGGCGCCGGGCGGTTCCGAATCCGCCCGGCGCGTGCCGCAACTTGCCCGTTTCACCCGGGTTTGTCACTGTGATCGCAGCGCCGCTCGGAGCGCTGCGCGTCTGACGAAGGGATTGCTCAAATGCTCGGGTCTCGAACGCCCTTGATCGCCTGCGCGATCGCATTCGCGATGTTCGCAGTCGGCGCTGTGCACGCGGCAGCCGCGCTTGCGCCGCCGATGGACACGAGCTTTGGCGCGAGCCTGAGCGGACTCAATCCCTACACCTTCGAACCGCTCAACCGTGGATTTGCCGTCGCACCCGACGGCTCGTTCGTGATCGCCGGCGCTCGCCGGGTGAAGTGGCGCGGCGAGCGTGGTCACGAGATGGACCGCTGGGCGATCAAGCGCTTCAAGAAGAATGGATCCACCGACCGGCGATTTGGGAGCCGCGGCACCACGTTGCTGAAGTTCCGCAGCGACCGTTCCAGCTATCCGCACGACAACTACGCGCAGGCCGCCGCGTTTCAGAGCGACGGCAAGCTGCTGGTCGCGGGCAGCATCGACGTCGCGACGCTCGGCGACTTCAACAGGGCCCAGGACGGTGAAGACGAAGAGCTGCCCTACGGCGACGTCACCAACTACGTGATGGCGATCGCACGTTTCACGAAGCGCGGCAAGCTCGACAAGTCGTTTGGCAACGGCGGCGTTCGGACGATCCGCACCACGCCCGCGCATCGACCCTGGGGGCCGGCGCAGGACGACGAGTTCGTCGCCGCGATCCAGCAACTTCCGAACAAGAAGATCGTCGTCACGGCCGATCACAACACACACGCGTTCACCGGCGGCGCGCAGCGCGGTGGGGTGTACCGGCTGACGAAGAACGGCGCGGTCGACCACTCGTTCGGCACCGGCGGGGCGGTGCGCATCACCGGCGGACCCGGCAAGAACGATGCGTTTCAGCTCGCGAGCTCGGCGATCGACGCGACCGGCCGGATCGTTCTTGTCGGCAGCATCTACAAAGACGACAAAGAGAGCTGGGGAGTGATCCGTGTGCAGCCGAACGGCTCACTGGACAAGACGTTTGGCGATGCCGGCCGCGCGGTGTTCGCCGCGGGACCCTTGGCGGACCAGAATGCCCCGATCCACCTGCCGCACCGCGCGCGTTCGATCGCGATCGCTGCCGACGGCAAGCTACTTGTGAGTGGCGACCTGCCGGCGCTCGGCAACGCAAACCTTTCGCGGCCCGGCGCTCTGCGGCTGACTACCGACGGCGCGGTCGACAACACCTTTGGTGAAAACGGTGTCGCCGCTGCCTCGACGCCGAGCGGATCGACGAGTGGCGGCTATTCGCTCACTTTGACGGCGGATGGGAAGATCGCCCTCGCGGGACTGATTCAGCTGCCGCCGCTGGAGCGAGAGGACAATCAAGATTGGTCCGGGATCGTGGCGCGATTCACCGTCGAAGGCGCGCGCGACGCGACCTGGGGCACTGATGGACTGGTGCAGCTGGCCGGCTCGGGCGTATCGGTCTGCGGTTCGCGCATCCAGCTTGCGCGGCAGCAGGATCAACTGTTGCTCGCCGGCTGCCGCACCAAGCAGGGCAAGAAGCTGCAGACCGCAGAGGTCTTCCGCCTCTTGCCCTAGCCGCTAAGCCGCGGTCTTCGACTTCTTACCGGCCTTCGCCAGCACCAGCTCGCCGTCGAGCGCTTCGACCCGCACGGTGTCACCGCTCACGAAGTTGCCCTCCAGCATCGCGATCGCGAGCTTGTCGACCAGCCGTTTCTGGATCACGCGTTTCAGCGGCCGCGCGCCGAACGTCGGGTCGTAGCCGAGGTCGGCGAGCAGCTGTTTGGCGTCGCCGGTCAGCTCGACCGCGATGCCGTGCTCGCTCGCGCGGCCGACCAGCTGCTCGACCTGGATCTCGACGATCTCGGTCAGCTGGTCTTTTGACAGCCGCGCGAAGATCACGGTGTCGTCGATGCGGTTCAGGAACTCCGGCTTGAAGGTGTCGCGCAGTGCGCCCTCGACGAGCTCACGCACCTTTTCCTCGGCTTCGTCGACCGACTTGCCGGCCGCCTCGGCCTGCGCCGCGATGTCAACGATGTACTGCGAGCCGACGTTCGAGGTCATGATCAGCACCGTGTTCTTGAAGTCCACGGTGCGGCCCTGGCCGTCGGTCAGGCGGCCGTCGTCCATCACCTGCAGCAGCGTGTTGAAAACGTCCGGATGCGCCTTCTCGATCTCGTCGAGGAGGATCACCGAGTAGGGGCGTCGCCGCACCGCCTCGGTCAGCTGGCCGCCTTCGTCGTAGCCGACGTAGCCGGGCGGCGCGCCGACGAGACGCGAAACCGTGTGCTTCTCCATGTACTCGGACATGTCGAGGCGGATCAAGGCCTGCTCGCTGTCGAACATGAACTCGGCCAGCGCGCGCGCCAACTCGGTCTTGCCGACGCCGGTCGGGCCGAGGAACAGGAACGTGCCGATCGGCCGGTCCGGGTCCTGCAGCCCGGCGCGTGAACGCCGCAGAGCGTTCGCGACGGCGCTGATCGCCTCGTCCTGGCCGATCACGCGGTCGTGCAGCCGCTCTTCCATGTGTACGAGTTTCTCGACCTCGCCCTCGAGCATCCGCGTGACCGGGATGCCGGTCCACTTGGCGACGATCTCGGCGATGTCCTCTTCGTCGACCTCTTCTTTGAGGAAGCTGACGCCGGCCTGCAGCTCGGCGAGCTTGGCCTCGAGTGTCTCCAGCTCCAGTTCCAACTCGGGGATGCGGCCGTAACGCAGCTCGGCGGCGCGCTCCAGGTTTGCCTCGCGCTCGGCGCGCTCGATCTCGCCGTGCGCCGCCTCCTGCTGTTCCTTGACAGCGCGGATCGCGGTGATCGCCTCCTTCTCCAAGGTCCAGTGCGCCTTCATCTCGTTCGACTGCTCCTGCAGCTCGGCGAGTTCGGAATGCAGCGCCGCAAGGCGCTGCTGTGACGCAGTATCGCTCTCCTTCTTCAGCGCCTGCTCCTCGATCATCAGCTGCTGGATGCGGCGCTCGATCTCGTCGATCTCGGTCGGTAGCGAGTCGATCTCGATGCGCAGGCGGCTGGTCGCCTCGTCGATCAGGTCGATCGCCTTGTCGGGCAGGAAGCGGTCGGCGATGTAGCGCTGGCTGAGCGTGGCGGCGGCGATGATCGCGGCGTCCTGGATGCGCACACCGTGGTGCACCTCGTACTTCTCCTTCAGTCCGCGCAGGATCGCGATTGTGTCCTCCACGCTCGGCTCGCCGACGTAGACCGGCTGGAAGCGGCGTTCCAGCGCAGCGTCCTTCTCGATGTGCTTGCGGTACTCGTCGAGCGTCGTCGCGCCGATCGCGCGCAGCTCGCCGCGCGCCAGCATCGGCTTCAGCAGGTTGGCGGCGTCGACCGCGCCCTCGGCTGCGCCGGCGCCGACGATCGTGTGCAGCTCGTCCATGAAGAGGATCACCGCGCCGTCGGCCTCCTGCACTTCTTTCAGCACGGCCTTCAAGCGGTCCTCGAACTCACCGCGGTACTTCGCGCCGGCGATCAGCGCGCCGATGTCCAGCGAGACCACGCGGCGGTCGCGCAGCGACTCGGGCACGTCGCCCGACACGATCCGCAGCGCGAGACCTTCGGCGATCGCCGTCTTGCCGACGCCGGGCTCGCCGATCAGCACCGGGTTGTTCTTCGTGCGGCGGCTCAAAACCTGGATCACCCGGCGAATCTCGTCGTCGCGGCCGATCACCGGATCGAGCTTGCCGTCGTCGGCCGCGGCGGTGAGATCGCGGCCGTACTGCTCGAGCGCCTGGTACTTGTCCTCGGGGTTCTGGTCGGTCACGCGGTGCGAGCCGCGTACCTCCTTGAGCGCCGCGACGATGCCGTCGTGGTCGGCTCCGAACGCGTTCAGCGCCTCGCCGGCAGCCTGGCCCTTGACTGCCGTGAGTGCAAGCAGCAGGTGCTCGACGCTGACGTATTCGTCGGTCAGGTCGCGCGCTTCGTCTTCGGCCTTGCGCAGCACGGCGACGAACTCGCTCGCCGGGGCGGACTGCGCGCCGCCGTCGCTGACCGTCGGCAGCTCGCTGACGTCGCGGAACGCGCGCTCGCGCACGGCGCCGCTGTCGGCGCCGAGCTTGTGCAGCACTGGCGCGACGATGCCGCCCTCCTGGTCGAGCAGCGCGACCAGCAGGTGACTCGGCGTCACCTGCGGGTTGCGGTTGCTCTCGGCGAGCCGCTGGGCGGCCTCGATCGCCTCTTGGGACTTGATTGTGAATCGGTCTGGTCGCATGTCTCTACTCCTTCAAATCTTCCGGTCGCTGCACGGGGATGCGTCGCGCCGGCTGCGGGGGGCGGTAGGGCACGAGCTCGGCGCGGTTCGCGCGGCGTACCCGTTCGATCTCGGCGAGCGCCTCGGCTCGCGTCTGTTCAAGCTGTCGTTCGAGCGATGCGATCCGGCGGCCCATCCGCGCGATCTGCGCCTCGAGGTCGAACACCCGCTCGACGCCGGCGAGGTTCATGCCCTCGTCGGTGAGCTCCTGAATCCGGCGCAAGGTCTCGACGTTTTCGTCGCTGTACAGGCGTGTGCCCTTCGGCGTGCGCTGCGGCGCGATCAGCTGGCGCTGCTCGTAGATCCGCAGGGTCTGCGGGTGCACGCCGGCCATCGACGCGGCTACGGAGATCATGTACACGCCCTGTCGCTGTTCGCTCATCGCGCTACCTCCTGGCCGCCTGCGCCAGCAGCGCCTCGCGCGGGTTGCCGTTCATCACCGACGCCAGGTCATCGACCGCGTCGCGCTGTTCCTTGTTCAAGCTGTCCGGGATCTCGACCTCGATCCGGTAGTGGATGTCGCCGCGGCCGCTGCCCTTGGCGTGCGGCGGTCCCGCGTCCTTCAGACGGATCACCGTGCTCGGCTTGGTCCCGGCCGGCACCTTGATCGACTTCGTGCCGTCTAGCGTCGGCACCTCGATCGTCGCGCCGCGGATCGCCTCCACGACTGTGATCGGCACGCCGACCTCGAGGTTGTCGCCCTTGCGCCGGAAGACCGGCGAGTCGGCGACGTGGACGATCACGAAGAGGTCGCCGGACTGGCCGCCGTTTGCTCCCGGTTCGCCCTTGCCGGCGATCCGGATGCGCGCGCCCTCACGCACGCCGGCGGGAATCTTCACGCGATACTTGCGCATCTTCGCGACGAGCCCGTCGCCGTGGCACGTGGGGCAGGGGGTCTCGACGACCGTGCCCTTGCCGCCGCATCGTGAGCATGGCTGCGACATCGAAAAGGTGCCGCGGCCGATCGTTTCAAAGCCGCTGCCGTCGCAGCGCGGGCAGGTCCTCGGGCTGGTGCCCGGAGCGGCCCCGTTGCCGTGGCAAGTCGGACAGGTCTCGTCGCGCGGCACCGACACCGAAACCTCGGTGCCCTTGATCGACTGGTCGAAACCGATCGAAACGCTGGCCTCCAGGTCGCGACCGCGCTCGACGCGGGTGCGCGAGCGCCCGCCGCCACCGAACATCCCACCGAACATGTCGCCGATGTTCTCAAAGCGGATGCCGCCCGCGAACGGGTTGCTGCCACCACCGCCGAACATGTTCGTGAAGCCACCGCCGGAGTCGAACTCCTTGCGCTTCTTCGGGTCACCGATCGTGTCGTAGGCCTCCTGGACCTCTTTGAACTTCTCCTCCGCCTCGGGATTGCCGGCGTTCTGATCGGGATGCCACCGGCGCGCAAGCTTGCGATAGGCCTTCTTGATCTCGGCCTCGGAAGCGTTCTTCGCAACGCCCAGCACCTTGTATGGATCACGTTCCGCCACTGTCGCCCCAGTTCAGCCGCCCTTAAGCAGCCACCACCACACGAGCCGGCCGCACGACGACATCCCCAAGCATGAATCCACGCTGATGCACTTCAGCAACAGTGTTGGAAGCAACCCCCTCAATCGGCGCCTGCGCAATCGCTTCATGCAGGTTCGGATCGAAGGGCTCCCCTACGGGATCGATAGTCGTAAGGCCGAGTCTGTCCAGCATCCCATGGAGGTCGGCATGCACCAACCGGATGCCCTGAGTGAAGGCGTCATCAGCCTCACCGGCGGACTCAAGCGCACGATCAAGGTTGTCAACCAAAGGCAACAGCTCGCGAACGACGCCGGCAACCGCGCTGAAGCGCGACTCCGCAATCTTCTTGTCCGCCCGCTTCCGATAGTTCTCAAAATCGGCCTTAGCCCGAAGCGCCAAGTCCTTGAACTCATCGCGCTGTTGGAGGGCCCGCGAAAGCTCATCCAAATCAGCTTCCAAAGCCTCTGAGGACGGCTCGTCTTGCAATCCGCGCGTGTCGGGGGATGCTTCCCCCGCAGGCGGCGTTCCAGCCGCCGAGGAGGAAGGATCTCCCGGCGCAGCTCCATCGGAAAAGGGCGGCAATCCCCCCTCAACCTCCGAAGAGGCCGAGGGGTTTTTGCCTTTCGACCCGGAAACGGTCTCGGCTTCCGCCGGGTCGGATTTGGCGCGGCCTAAAGAGATTCTGCTTCCTGCAGAGGCCTCCCCAGAGCCGTCGGTTCCACTGCTGATTATGCCATTTAGATCAGTCATATGTGTCACGCGTAACTATCTACGAGCAAATTGCACGGTTATTTGCCCTCGTCGACGACCTCGGCGTCGACGACTTCTTCTTCAGATTCCTCAGCTTGCGAACCGTTAGCTGACGCACCGTCGGTGCCGGCGGCGGCCTCCTGTTCGGCGGCCGCGGCTTGGTAGAGCGCTTCGGACGCTTCGTTCATCACCGCGCCGAGCGCCTCGGTCTTGGCGTTGATCTCGTTGGCGTCGTCGCTGGCCAGCGCGTCACGGACCTCCTTGACGGCGTCGGTCAGGCGCGACTTCGTCGCGTCGTCGATCTTGTCGTCGAGCTCCTTGACCTGCTTTTCGACCTGGTAGGCGAGGTTTTCACCGTTGTTACGCGCCTCGGCCAGCTCCTTCGCGGCCGCGTCCTCGTCGGCGTGAGTCGCCGCGTCGGCGACCATTTTCTCGATGTCCTCGTCGCTCAGACCCGAGCCGGACTTGATCTCGATCTTCTGCTCGGTGCCGGTGCCGAGGTCCTTGGCGGTCACGTTGAGGATGCCGTTGGCGTCGATGTCGAAGCCGACCTCGATCTGCGGAATGCCGCGCGGCGCCGGCGGAATGCCGGTCAGCTGGAACTTGCCGAGCGACTTGTTGCCGCTCGCCATCTCGCGCTCGCCCTGCAGTACGTGGATCTCCACGCTCGGCTGATTGTCGTCAGCGGTGCTGAAGACCTCGGCCTTGCGCGTCGGAATCGTCGTGTTGCGCTCGATCAGCTTCGTCATCACTCCGCCCTTGGTCTCGATGCCCAGCGTCAGCGGGGTCACGTCGAGCAGCAGCACGTCCTTGACGTCGCCGGCGAGCACGCCGGCCTGGATCGCCGCGCCGACGGCTACGACCTCGTCAGGGTTGACGCCCTGGTGCGGGTCCTTGCCGGTCAGCTCCTTCACCTTTTCGCGCACGGCGGGCATGCGGGTCATGCCGCCGACCAGCACGACGTGGTCGATCTTCGTGTCACCGGCGTCTTCCAGCGCCTGGCGGACCGGCACGATCGTGCGGTCGACCAGTTCGCTCGTCAGCTCGGCGAGCTTGGCGCGCGTGAGACGCGTGTCGAGGTGCTTTGGACCGGCCGCATCGGCAGTGATGAACGGCAGGTTGATCTGCGTCTCCTGGGTGGAGGAGAGCTCGATCTTCGCCTTCTCGGCCGCCTCGTACAGACGCTGTAGCGCCATCTTGTCGGCGGCGAGATCGATCGCGTTGTCCTTCTTGAACTCCGCGACCAGGTAGTCGACGATCGCCTTGTCGAAGTTGTCGCCACCGAGGTGGTTGTCACCTGCGGTGCTCTTCACCTCGAAGACCCCGTCCGCGATCTCCAGCACCGACACGTCGAACGTGCCGCCGCCGAGGTCGAAGACCAGGATCGTCTGGTCGTCCTCTTTATCGAGGCCGTAGGCCAGCGCCGCCGCGGTCGGCTCGTTGATGATGCGCTTGACCTCGAGGCCCGCGATCTTGCCGGCGTCCTTGGTCGCCTGGCGCTGGTCGTCGTTGAAGTAAGCCGGGACGGTGATTACCGCGCTGTCGACGCTCTCACCGAGGTAGGCCTCGGCGTCGGTCTTCAGCTTCTGCAGGATCATCGCGCTGATCTCCGGCGGCGACATCTGCTTGCCGTCGATGTTCACGCGAACGTCGCCGTTCTCGCCGCGTACCACTTCGTATGGCACGATCGACTCCTCTTCCTTTACCTCGGCCTCCTTGCGGCCCATGAAGCGCTTGATCGAGAAGATCGTGTTCTCAGGGTTCGTGACTGCCTGGCGCTTGGCGAGGGTGCCCACGAGGCGCTCGCCACCGGCGCTGAACGCCACTACGGACGGGGTGGTGCGGCCGCCCTCCGCGTTCTCGATGACCGTCGGCTCTCCACCTTCGAGCACGGCCATCGCCGAGTTCGTGGTACCGAGGTCGATTCCGATTGTCTTAGCCATGTTTCTGTACTGCTCCCTTTGATGGTTATGGGGGTTCCGGCCTTCGCCGGAGCAAAAGTCTTGCCGTAATTATACGCAAGTCACACAGAAAATCTAAGTGTGTTTGTTATAGATTTATGAAGTTGCGCGATCGGGTTGAAAAGTGCCTGCACTCGGGCAGATTTCGCGGAGCGGGCACGCGTCGCAGCGCGGCGCCCGCTTGTGGCAGATCTGCCGCCCGTGGCGGATCAGGTTCACGTGCTCCTCGTGCGCCAGCTCCGGCGGTGTCCAGGCGGTGATCGCGTCGTGCATCTCTTCGAACGGGGCGCCCGGGCGAAACAGCGCGAGCCGCGTGCCGACGCGGCCGACGTGGGTGTCGACCGGGATGTCCGGCAGTCCATATGCGAACAGCAGCACGCAGGCCGCCGTCTTGCGCGCCACGCCCGGCAGCGTGCAGAGGTAGTCGCGCGAGACATCGAGCGGCGTCGTCTCCATCCAGTCGAGGTCGATCTCCCGGGCGCGCCGCCACTTGTTCTCGGGGTCGGCGCCTGCGGGCAGTGGGTCGGTTGCGACGCGGTCGAGGATCTGCTTGATCCGCGCCGACTTGATCTTGCTGATGCCGCCCGGCGCGATCGCGGCCTCGATCTCCTCCACCGGCGCCGCGCGCACGGATTCCCAGTTGGACCAGCGCTCCTCCAGGCGTGAAAAGGCGACGTCGCGGTTGCGGTCGTTGGTGTTCTGGCTGAGGACGGTCAGTACGAGCTCGCCGGCGGGGTCGTGGTGCGGCTTCGGCGTCGGGATGCCGTAGTGCGCGCGCAGTCGCCGCCGGATCGCGTTGAGCCGCCGCTGGTCGGGCTGGCGCCAGGCGTCGCGGGTGATCTTCTTGGCGGCGGGCACGCGTGAAACCTACCGCTCGCCCGGCGGCAAGGGGGGCGCTTTGGCGTAGCCTGTTGGCTCATGGACGCGACCGCGACCGCGCTGATCGAGCCGGTCGATCACATCGAGCAGATCGCCGGCACCCGCACCTTTTGGCGCGCGGCCGAGCCGCCCGCGGGCGCGACCCCCGTGCTGTATGTGCACGGCGTGCCGACCAACGCCGACGACTGGACGCCGTTCCTGCAACGCACCGGTGGCGTCGCGCTCGACCTGCCGGGCTTCGGACGCTCCGACAAGTCCGACCACTTCGACTACTCGATCGGCGGCTACAACGCTTACCTGCAGGCGTTCATCGGCCAGCTCGGCTGGGAGCGCTTCAGCATCGTCGTGCACGACTGGGGTGGGCTGGGACTCGTCACCGCGCAGGAACTGCACGACCGCGTCGAGCGGCTTGTGGTCATCAACTCCGTGCCGCTGCTGCCTGGCTACCGCTGGCACCGCATCGCGCGCGCCTGGCGCACGCCGCTGCTCGGCGAGCTGGTGATGGGGTTGACGACGAAGGCGCTCACGAAGCTGATCAGCAAGGAGTCGCGGCCGTCGCGCGAGCCATGGCCGCCGGAGATGCTCGACTCGGTTTGGGACCACTACGACCACGGCACCCAGCGCGCGATCCTGAAGCTCTACCGCTCGGCGCCGCCGCACGTGCTGGCGCTCGCCGGCGAGCGACTCGGCATGGTGCAGGCGCCGGCGCTGGTGCTGTGGGGCGACCGCGACCCGTACATCCCGACGCGCTTCGCGCAGGCGTTTGCCGACGCCCTGCCGAATGCAAGACTGAAGCTGCTCGAGGACGCCGGTCACTGGGCCTGGCTCGACCGGCCCGACGCAATCGACATGGTCGCTGAGTTTCTGTTGCACGGCACCGGATGAGCTGCATCCAATGAGATCGCTCGCGCGCAAAACCGCCGACCTCGTCCGGCCGCATCTCGGCCCGCTGTTGCTCGCCTTCGCGATCAGCGGCCTCTACTTCATCCTCGACCTGCGCGGCGGTGACCTGGCGGCGCACCTGTACCGCGCCGAGCTGTTCAAGAACGACGGCTTCTTCGTTTGGAACTACAACTGGTACGGCGGCCACTACGTGGTGTCGTACGGCGTGATCTTCCCGACGCTCGCCTCGACGATCGGCGTGCGCCTTGCCGGTGCGGCTTCGTACATGATCGGCGTGCTTCTGTTCTCGATGCTCGCGCGGCAGGTCTTCCCGCGCGACGGCGCGCGAGCCGCTGCCTATGTTTTCGCGGTCGTCTTCAGCGCGACGCTGGTGATCGGCCAGCTGCCGTATGCGCTGGCGCTTGCGATCGGCATGGCGGCGCTGCTCGCGGCCGCACGCGGTCACTCGTGGATCGCGGCGCTGCTGGCGGTCAACTGCGCGCTGACCAGTCCGCTCGCCGCGTTGTTCATCGCATTCGTGGCGTTTACGGTCTGGCTCGGTGCCCACCCGATGCAGACGATCGGCCGGATGCGCGCCGAGCGTCGCGCCGGCGTGCGGGCGACCGAGCCGCGCGGCTTTTTCGGCGGCCTGCGCGCGGCGACGCGCGCGACGCTCGATGCCGTTTGGGCGACGCCGCAGCACTCCTACCTTGTGGTCGCCGTCAGCTCGCTGTTGCCGGCGATGATCGTCTCGGTGCTGTTCCCCGAGGGCGGCAGCCAGCCGTTCCACGTTGCCTCGTACCTGGGCGCGCTCGCCTTCACGGCGTTCTTCTGGTTCTTCGTGCGTGACGCGCTGCCCGCGCGCGAGCGCGGGATGCTGGCGACCGGGGTCGTGCTCTACGTCGTCTTCCTGACCGCGAACGAATTGGTCGCGTCGCCGATCGGTGGCAACGCGATTCGCCTCGGCATGCTGCTGATGCCGACGATCGCCGCCGCCGCGCTGTGGCCGCGCGCCGGCAAGTACGCGCTAGCGGTGATCGTGCCGCTGTTCTGCTGGCAGGGGGCGACCGCACTGTGGGCGATCGTCACGACCGACCGCACCGCCGACCCGCGCTACTTCGCGCCGGTCAACGCCTACCTCGACCACCAGGATCCGCAGCGCGAGCAGAAGGTCGAGGTCGTCTTCACGCGCAATCACTTCGAGGCCGCGTACGTCGCCAACCGCCGGCCGATCGCCCGCGGCTGGGAGCGCCAGCTCGACACCAAGTACAACGCCGTGTTCTATGACGGCGATCTGACGGCCGCGACCTACGCGCGCTGGCTGATCGACAACGACGTGCGCTGGGTCGCGCTGCCCGACGCCGTCACCGACTACAGCGGCCGTGCCGAGGCGCAGCTGATCGAGGGCGGGCTGCCGTACCTCGGTCGCGTCGCGCGCCTGCGCGACTGGACGATCTACAAGGTCGATCTGCCGGAGAGCAAGGGCCTCGAGCCCGAGTTCAAATCCGGCAACCCAACGGAGGGATTCAGCATCCAACCGTTGCATTGGGGCACGACCAAGACGCGAATCCGCTGGCAGCGCTTCCTGCGGCCGTCGTACGGCTGTATCGCCGCCTCCGACGACGGCTTCCTCGACGTGATGCTGCCGGAAGTCGGCGTTTCCGCGAGCGGGGGAGTATCTTCCCGTCCGCCCGTGGTCACGATCACCTCAGACTTTTCACTCGGACGCCTCGTCGGCGGCGAGCCCAGCTGCGCCGAAGGCTGGAGCGCGGAGGACGACGGCCACGTCAGCCGCAGTCCGGCGAAGCCCGCCGCGCCGGGGGACGAGACGTGAGCGACGCCCCGGCTACCCGGCCGCCGAACGCAATCCTTTCCGATGCCGCCCGCAACCGGTTGATCGAGTCGCGGCTGACGCCGAACGCGATCTCGATGGTCGGGCTGATCGGCAACCTGCTTGCGGTCGTCTTCATCTTCGCGGGTTGGTGGATCCCCGCCGGCCTGGCGTTTGTGTTCGGTTCCGCGATGGACCTGCTCGACGGCAAGTACTCACGGATGAGCGGCAAGGCGACTTTGTTCGGCGCGTTCCTGGACTCTTCTTTGGACCGGATCGAGGAGGGCTTCGTGCTGGCTGCGATCGCCTGGCAGTTCGCCGACAACGGCGACGCGACCGCCGCGACCGCCGTAGTGCTGGCGGTTACCGGTTCGATCATGGTGTCGTACACGCGCGCCCGCGCCGAGGCGCTGGGCATCGAGTGCAAGGTCGGGATCGCTTCACGCGCGGTGCGCGTGGTGATCATCTCGGTCGGCCTGTTCCTGGCAGACCTGACGATCAGCGGCACTGACCTCGCGGTGCTGAAGGGCGCGGTCTACGTGCTCGCCGTGATGTCGCTGTTCACGATGCTGCAGCGCATCTGGCACGTCTACAAGCAGTCGAAGATCCTCGACGCCGAACGCGCCGCGGCCGCTTAGGCGCTCGCGCTAACTGACTGCGCGGGCCGCGTCGACCGCGGCTGCAAAGTCCTTGGCCTGCTGTTCCTGATCGGCCGGCACCCAGATCGCCGTGACGATCGCGCCGAAGCGCAGGCGGAAGCGCTCCTCGCCGCCGCCGAACAGTTTCTTCTTGTCGTCGCGCACCAGCTCGGTCTCGCCGAGGTCGGTGAGCGCGATGCGATCGGTGCTGCTGCCCCAGCGCATCACGTTGAGGAAGCCGTCTTCCAGCACTAGGCTGCGGTCGTCGAGTCCGTCGAGTCGTTGCATGCGCGGGACACTACTTGAAATTCAGCGTGTAACTGGGCTCAGGCTCCGGTGTCTCACCCTCTATCCTCGGCGGATCGGCTGCGCGCCGACGCACTCGGCGGTTGCAGTTGAACACCGGTACGTCTGGCCCCGCGCCTCCGCCATTTTTCCAACGTTCCCTCCGGAAGGAAACCCCGCAGTGACTCCTGCCACCAATGGCAATTCTTCAAGCAACGGCCACGGTCGCTATCAGAGCGACAAGGTGCGCGTTGCGATCATCGGCGTCGGCAACTGTGCCAGCGCCTTCGTTCAGGGCGTCGAGTACTACAAGGACGCCAATGCCTCCGAAGAGGTGCCGGGCTTGATGCACGTCGACCTCGGCGGCTACCACGTCAGCGACATCGAGTTCTCGGCCGCGTTCGACATCAACGCGAAGAAGGTCGGCAAGGACCTCGGCGAGGCGATCTGGGCCGACCCGAACAACACGATGAAGTTCGCCAAGGTGCCGAAGAAGATCGGCGTGACCGTCAACCGCGGCATGACCCACGACGGTCTCGGCAAGTACCTGAAGGAGAAGATCACGAAGGCGCCGGGCGAGACCGCGGACATCGTGAAGATCTTGAAAGAGACCCGCACCGACGTTGTGGTCTCGTACCTGCCGGTCGGCTCTGAGGACGCCACCAAGTGGTACGTCGAGCAGATCCTCGAGGCCGGCTGCGGCTTCGTGAACTGCATCCCGGTGTTCATCGCGAGCGAGCCGTACTGGGACAAGCGCTTCAAGAAGGCCGGTCTGCCGATCGTCGGCGACGACATCAAGTCGCAGGTCGGCGCGACGATCGTTCACCGTCAGCTGGCGCGCCTGTTCGGCGACCGCGGCGTGAAGATGGTCCGCACCTCGCAGCTGAACGTCGGCGGCAACATGGACTTCTACAACATGCTCGAGCGCGAGCGCCTCGAGTCGAAGAAGATCTCGAAGACACAGGCCGTGACCTCGATCATGGACCACACCCTGCCGAAGGACGACGTCTACATCGGGCCGTCGGACTACGTGCCGTGGCTGACCGACCGCAAGTGGGCGCACATCCGCGTCGAGGGCCAGGCCTTCGGTGACGTGCCGCTAAACGTCGAGCTGAAGCTCGAAGTCTGGGACTCGCCGAACAGCGCCGGCATCGTGATCGACGCGGTGCGTTGCTGCAAGCTCGCTCTGAACAGCGGAGTCGGCGGCCAGCTGGACGGGCCTTCGTCCTACTTGATGAAGTCTCCGCAGAACCAGCGCCCGGACGCGGTGGCGCGGATCGACACCGAGAAGTTCATCGCGAAGTACGCCGGCAAGCCGAAGCTGAACGCCACCCGTACGCCGGTGAAGCGTGCCAGCGCTGCGAAGCGCAAGGCTGCCCCGGCGGCGAAGGCGGCCGTGAAGGCGAGCAGTAAGAAGAAAAAGACTGCGGTTAAGAAGTAGTCGTTCGCGACGCGGTCGTTGCGATTTAGGCCCGGGTTCCACGGTTGTGGGGCCCGGGCTTTTTTGTGGGCCGGCATGCACTAGCGGTTTCTGCCCCCGAAGCCCGGCATTGGATCGTCCAACGCCGGACTTCGGGGTTGGAAATGGCTTGCGAATCAGCCTGCAACAGATCTGTCTAGATCTGCTGCAAATGGTCAATGAACGGGTGGTACCGGCCGATGAACGCTCAACCAAACGTTTTGTTAGCTGCCACAGGAGTTGCCATTCACATGCTTGCTCGCCGTTTTCTCGTCCTTTTGACCTTCGCGGTCGCGCTCGCCGCGATCTTGCCGACCGCCGCTTCGGCGCAGGTCTTCAACACCGATTCGCCGTACATTGAGAGCCCTCCGGTCGCGGCCGCCGGCATCACGCTCACCGGCCACACCGGCGAGTGGTACAGCGACTACGACGGAATCAGCTATAGCGCTCAGTGGCTGCGCTGCGACGACGAAGGCGACGCCTGTGCCCCGATCGCGGGCGCGAACGACTTTGCCTACCAGATGACCGGAGCCGACAAGGGCAGCACCGTGCGGCTCGAGGTGACGGCCGACGACGGCGACCCGGGCGGCGTCGTCGAGTCACTCACGACCGACTACGTCGGCCCGATTTCGTACGAAGGCTGGTCGATCGACAACGGCGTCGTGCAGCTCGGTGTGCGCACGACCGGTGCGCTCAACGTGCCGGGCCTGCCATCCGCGTCCGAGGGCGTCGACATCGTCGGCCTTCGTCAGGTGAGCAACAACCTCGACTCGATCGCACCGGGCAGCCCGCAGGAAGCCTGGGGCGTGTACGACGCCGCGAGCGGCACGCACGGCTGGGCGAACGACAACGGCTACTCCGGCAACACGCAGACCGACGACGACATCGGCGACACCGATGTTCCCTCGCACCACCTCGACGAGGTCAGCTTCGATCACACGAACTCGACGGCCGAGTCGGTAGTCAACGTCGACGACAACAACGGCGACCCGGCACTGCAGGTCACGCATGAGTTCAAGCCGACCGGCATCTCGAACCAGGTCTACCGCGTCGACGTGACGCTGACGGCGCTGCCCGGCCACTCGTTCACGCACCTCAAGTACCGCCGCCTGACCGACTGGGACATCGAACCCACCGCCTTCAACGAGGCCGTCACGCTGATGGCCGGCGACTCGCCGTACCTACTCGGCACGAGTGACGAAGGCTTCAGCAGCCCGAACCCGATGGACCCGCTCGACTACAACGAAGTCCACGGCGAAGCGATCAAGACCGGCCCGGGCGACATCGGCGCCGCGTTCGACTTCGACTTCGGCGCTCTCTCACCGGGCCAGAGCCGCACCTTCAAGCTCTGGTACGGCGTCTCGCCGACCGAGAACGAGGCGCTCGGCGTGCTCCACGACCTCAAGGCCGAGGCCTACTCGATCGGTGAGAACGGCGACAACTTCGAGACCGACGGCTATCCGGCGGTGTTCTTCAACGCGTTCACCGGCATCGGTGGCACGCCGGCGACCACCGACCTGACAGCGGTCGCGGTGGATACGTCGATCGACGACTTCGACCTGACTGGCACGTCGGCGACCGCCACGATCACGTCAAACGAACCCAGCGCCACCTTCGAATGCAAGCTCGACGGCGCGCCGTGGGCCGCCTGCACCTCGCCGCACGCAATGACCGGGCTCACCGAGGGCTACCACTGGTTCCGCGCGCGCGCTTCGTTCGGCGGCGACACCGACCCCACGTCGGCGTCGCGCTTCTTCAAGGTCGACCTGACCAAGCCCGTGATCGCGTTCACCGACACGCCGCCGGAGGTCACGACCAGCGACAGCGCAACGTTTCGCGTGAAGTCGACCGGCGGAGACTTCATCGACGAGCTGACGTTCGAGTGCTCGCTCGACGGCGGCGACTTCACCAGCTGTTCGCTCGAAACGGGTCTGGTGAGCCTCGCGCTCGGCTGGTACAACTTCCGCATCAGGGCGACTGACAGCGGCAACAACGTCAGCGACGCGATCAGCTACGACTGGTTCGTAGCGGACGACCTCAGCGGCGGCGTTCCGGAGACGACCTTGGACACGACGAACCACCAAGGCCTCAACGCGACCTACACGTTCTCATCGGACATCCCGGGATCCACGTTCGAGTGCAGCATGAACGGCTCCGCCTGGCAGGCGTGCGATACGCCGAAGGCGTACGTCGGGCTTGCCGCCGGCGCTTACACCTTCAAGGTGCACGCGGTCTTCAACGGCGTGCCGGACGGCACTCCCGAAGTCGACACGTTCACGGTCGACGCCCCGCCGGCGCCGCCCGCCGGCCCGCCGATCAAGAAGTTGCCGGCCATCGCGATCACCAAGCCGAAGTCCGGTGCGAAATCGTTCAAGCTGACGCTGAGCTGCCCGGGCTCGACCTGCGACATCGCCGGCTTCGTGAAGATCGGCAAGAAGAAGTTCCCGGTCACCGCCAAGGCGGCGCCCGGCGATGGGCCGCTCGAGCTGAAGTTCGGTAAGAAGCTGAAGAAGGCCTTGAAGAAGGCGAAGAAGGAGAAGGTCAAGGCCTCCTATTCGCTGACGATCAAGACCGCGACCGGCGAGACGAAGTCCGTCACCGGCAAGTTCTAAATCGCGGCCGGCGCCGCCCGGGCTAGTGGGGATCCTCCATATGGAGTTTCTTCGCCAGGCCCGGGTGGATGCCCGGCGGCGTGTCGTCGATCTCGGCGACCTTATGTAGCGAGTCCAGCAGCGACTTCGCGCCGCTCGCGGAGAGCAGGCCGCGGATCCGCTCCTCCAGCTCGGCGGCGCTCTCTCGCGCGCGGTCGCGCAGCTCGCGGCCGGCCTTGGTCAAGAACAGCGCGTGCTGCCGGCGGTCGAAGGGATTGACCCGCCGCTCGACCAGCTTCTTGCTCTCGAGCTCGTCGATCACGCTGACCATCCGGCTCTTGGCGACGCCGATCGACGCCGAGATCGCAGTCTGCGACTCGCCCTCGTGGGCGCTGATCAGGTTCAGCACCAAAAACTGCCGCGGGACCAGACCGTGTTCACTCATCGATGCGGCAAACTGTTCTGCGACAGACGCACCGACGCGCGAGAGCATGAAGGCGATGCTGTCCTTAGCACCCTCCATCTCCAGCGGACCGGGCGCATCGGTGATTTTCTTCGGATCCGCCATTTCACATTATGGTAACGCTTAGCAACTGTTACTCTCCCAAATCGTTACACTGTGAAACCATTGGTGCCCTGGTGGCGCCACGCTCGAATCCCCCTTCACGACATCCCCGGTAAGCAAAGGAGCTCGTCATGCCCCGGACGGACGACAAACTATTTGGATCTGCCCACCCCCCGAAGACGGACGGCTTTCTCGCCAAGCTCGCCGACTTCGCCTACCGCCGCCGCCGGCTGACGGTCATCCTATGGATCGTCTCGCTCGTCGTGCTCGGCGCGCTGAGCGGAGCGCTGAAAGGCGACTTCAAGGCCGACTACTCGACCCCAGGCTCGGAAAGCAAGTCCGCGGCCTCGCTGATCGAGAATCGTTTCCCCGGCATTACCGGTGACACGCTCGACGTGATCTGGAAATCACCCAACGGCGCGACGTCATCCGCCGCGACGACCCAGGTCAACAAGCTGATCGCGCAGCTCGACAAGCAGCCGGGTGTCGGCAGCGTGTCGATCAAGTCTGCCCAGCTATCGAAGAACGGCAATATCGCGATCGTTCACATCCCGCTCGAGAAGCGCTCGTGGGACTTCCAGCTCAAGGAGTCCAACAAGCTGAAGAAGCTCGCCGTGGCCGCGAACGGCAACGGCACGCAGGTGGAACTCGGCGGCGCCGTCGTGGAGAACGGTGGTAGCACGCCGGAGGGCCCGGCGTTCATCGCCGCGTTGATCATCCTCCTGATCGCCTTCGGTTCGGTGGTCGCGTCGGGTCTGCCGCTCGTGACCGCGCTGTTCGGACTCGCCGCCGGCTCGATGCTGACGGCGATCCTTGCCTCGGTCGTTGCCGTACCTGACTGGTCGCCGGCCGTCGCCGACCTTTTGGCGATCGGCGTCGGCATCGACTACGCGCTGCTTGTGCTGACCAGATTCCGCGACGCGCTGGACCGCACCGAAGATGTCCATGCCTCGCTGGTCGAGGCCGTGAACACGGCCGGCCGCAGCGTGCTGATCGCGGGCAGCACCGTGATCATCGCCGTGATGGGGCTGTTTCTCGTCGGCGTCGAATACATGCGCGGCGTCGCGATGGCGACCAGCATCTGCATCCTCGTCGTGATGGTTACGGCGCTGACGCTGTTGCCGGCCCTGCTGGCGATGCTCGGCACGCGGGTCAACAAGTGGAAGCTCCCCGGCGTCAAGTCGGCGCACGAGCGCCGCGAGCAGGAGAACGACCCCGACCACCTGCCGCTCGCCGCTCGCTGGAGCAAGCAGGTGCAGCGCCGCCCCTGGCCGATGGCGATCATCGCCACTGCGTTCCTGCTGCTGGTCGCGAGTCCGGCACTGAACATGAATCTCGGCTTCCCGGACGCGTCGAACGACGAGACGACGATGACGACCTACCGCGCTTACCACCTGGTCGAAGAGGGCTTCGGCCCGGGCGCCAACGGCCCGGTGCTGATCGCCGCCGACCTCAAGGGCGCGAACGGCGACTCGGCGGCCGCGCTCGCCAAGCTCGAGGGCAAACTGAAGACGACCAACCACGTCGTCGCGGTCACGTCGCCGCAGCTCAACGCGCAGAAGGACGCTGCGCTGATCACTGTGATCCCGGATGCGTCGCCGCAGTCCGACAACACCCAGGACCTGGTCAACGACCTGCGCGACAACGTGATCCCGGCGGCGACCGCCGACACCGGCGTGGTGGCGCTGCTCGGCGGGGCGACCCCGTCGTACATCGACCAGAGCAACTACCTGACCGACAAGGTGCTGATATTCGTCAGCGGCGTCGTGCTGCTGTCGCTGTTGATCCTGTTGCTCGCGTTCCGTTCGCCGCTGATCGCGGTCAAGGCCGGAATCATGAACATGCTCAGCGTCGGCGCGGCCTACGGCGTGATGTCGCTGGCCGCCGAGGGAGGCTGGCTCGGCCAGCTGATCGGCGTCGACCGCGAGGTGCCCGTCGCGCCTTTCCTGCCGGTGATCATGTTCGCGATCCTCTTCGGACTCTCGATGGACTACGAGGTGTTCTTGATGAGCCGCGTGCGCGAGGAGTATCTGAACGGCCGCGAGACGCATGAAGCGGTGACGATCGGCCTCGCCCGCACTGCTCGCGTGATCACGGCTGCCGCCGCGATCATGGTCGCGGTCTTCATCTCGTTCGCCCTCAGCCCGCAGATCTTCCTGCGGATCATGGGCTTCGGTATGGCGACCGCCGTATTCATCGACGCGACGGTGATCAGATTGATCCTCGTCCCGGCCGTGCTGCAGCTGCTCGGCAACGCGAACTGGTGGATCCCGGGCTGGCTCGACAGGATCCTGCCGCACTGGGACCTCGAACGCGATGACATCCCGGAGCCGGCCAAGAGCTAGAAACTCTGCTCGTGCCTGCCGCCGTAGCCGCAAAGGCCGCGGCGGCAGGGCCCGCGAGCGATCTCAGATAGGGTGGCCGCGTGGCCGACGAAGCACGTAAGGCGTTCGACCAGCTGACGGCCGACTACGACGGCAAGCCCGGCGTGACGACAGGCAAGATGATGAGCGCCGACGGGCTGAGGATCGAAGGCAAGATCTTCGCGATGTTCTGGCACGACAGCCTCGTCGTCAAGCTGCCCGCGGCAGTCGCGGCGGGGATCGTGGCTGGCGGCGGAGGCCAGGTCTTCGAACCCGGTCCCGGCCGCAAGATGCGCGAATGGGTCGTGTTCGAGTTCGAGGACGACCTCGAACTGTGGCGGAAGATGACGGCCGACAGCTTCGAATACGTCGTCTCGCTGATCAAGTAGCCGTGCCTGCGATGAGCGATCAGGGAAGCGCGCCGGTCACCGGCCTCACACGGATGTTCCGCGAGCGCGACAAAGCGGTCTACGAGTGGGGGCAGATCCGCGAGATCCTGCGCGACGGCTTCATCTGCCACCTCGGCATCGAGGTCGACGGCCAGCCGTTCGTGGTGCCTACGACCTACGCCTTGGTCGGCGACGACCTGCTCGTTCACGGCTCGGCAGCGTCGCGCACGTTGCAGCGCGCCGGCGCGCAGGGTGTTCCGGTCTGCGTGACGGTCACCCATGTCGACGGCTTCGTGATGGCGCGCTCGGTCTTCGAACACTCGTACAACTACCGCAGCGTGATGGTCTTCGGCAACGGCGTCTGGATCGCGGACGAAGCCGAGAAACGCGCCGCGCTGCAGTCGTTCTTCGAGACGGTCTTTCCGGGCCGCTGGGACGAGGTGCGCCCGCCCAACGAAAAGGAGTGGAAGGCGACGGGCATCGTCCGCCTGCCGCTCACCGAAGCGAGCGCGAAGGTTCGTACCGGCCCGCCCGACGATCCCGACGAAGACCACGCGCTCGATGTCTGGGCCGGAGTGGTGCCGGTTGAACGCGTGATCGGCGAGCCGCGGCCCGATCCCGATCTGCGCGAGGGCATCGTGGAGTCGGCGGCGGCGCACAAGATGCGCGAGCGGTTCTGAGCCGAAGTCTTATAGTCCGTCCCATGCCGCAGCAGCCGCTGAAGATCGCACAGGTCACCCCGTACGCCTGGGAGGACGAGCGCGAGACGAACCGCTACGTGCACGCGCTCTCGCTGGCGCTCGCGGCGCGCGGGCACCAGGTTGCGATCGTCGCGCCCTCCAACCACCGCAAGCTCGTCAAGGAGTCGCGCACGCTGATCAAGAAGGCGCAGGCCGATCCCGGGGTGCTGTTCAACGGCGAAGGCGGGATGCCGAAGGTGCTCGGCGTCGGCCAGTCGCTGCCGTTTCCGCCGGCCAAGCTCGGCGGCACCGCCGCGCTGCCGATCGACGTCGCCAGCACGCTCGAAGACCTCTTCGCGCTCGACGCCTTCGACTTCGTGCACGTGCACGAGCCGTTCGCGCCCAGTGCCGCGAGCGCAGCACTGCGGATGAGCAGCACGTTGAATGTCGGCACTTTCCACCAGGCGACCGAGCGCACGCTCTCCACGCAGGTGGCACGTCGCTTCGTGGAACTGTTCTTCGGCCGGCTCGACGCGCGCACCGCGATCAACGGCGTCACACGGGACCTCGTGGCCACCTACTTCGGTGGCGACTACGAGATCATCGGCCCGGGCGCCGATGCGTCGGCCGAGCATGTCGACAAGCCGGCCGGCCTGCCGGTCGAGATCTTCATCTCCGCGCAGGAAGAGCGCGCCGCGCAGCGCATCCTGATCCGCGCGCTGCGCAAGCTGCCGCGCGACCTCGACTGGCGCGCCACCGTGCGCACGCCGACCGAGCAGGCGATCATTCCGGCCTCGCTCAGCAACAGGATGCGCGAGCGCATCCGCTTCGTCGGTCAGAAGGACGGCTCCACCGCCGACTACTTGGCAACCGCCGACATCGCAGTGGCCGCCAGTGCCGGCACCGCGCCGAGCCCCGGCTACGTGGCGCGGATCGTCGCCAGCGGCGCCGTGCCACTGACCTCAGACCTCGCCCCCTATAAGGAGGCGCTCGACGACGGCGACGCGGGCCTGATGTTCGAGTCCGGCAACGCCGAGGCGCTCGCCGCCCAGCTCGAGCGGCTGATCAAAGAGCCGCAGCTGCGCGCGCAGCTGCGCAAGAACGCGGTGCGCTACAGCCAGACCCACACCTGGGACCACGTCGCCGCGAAGTTTGAACAGATCTACGCGAACGTCAACGCCCGCCGCCACGACCTCAACCCGAAGAAGCAGGGCAAACCGCACGTGCGCGACCGCATCTCGCGGCGCAAGCGGATCGATGTGGACCTGCACATGCACACCAACCACTCGCACGACTGCGCAACGCCGCCCGAGGTGCTGCTCGAGTCCGCGAAGGTGCAGGGACTCGGCGCGATAGCGGTGACCGACCACAACGAGGTCTCCGGTGCCCACGCCGCGGCGAAGATCGCGGACGAGTATGGCGTCAAGGTGATCATCGGCGAAGAGGTCAAGACGAAGGACCAGGGCGAGGTGATCGGCCTGTTCATCAATGAGAAGATCCCGAAGGGCGTCACCCTGCAGGAGGCGATCGCCGACATCAAGCGCCAGGGCGGTTTGGTCTACGTGCCGCATCCGTTCGACCGCATGCACAGCGTGCCCGACTACAAGAACCTGCTCGAGGTGCTCGACGACATCGATCTGATCGAGATCTTCAACCCTCGCGTCGCCTTCAGCGCGTTCAACGACGAGGCCGCTCGCTTCGCCGCGAAGTACCGGATCGTCGCCGGCGCCGGCAGCGACAGCCACGTCGCGCAGGGTCTCGGCAGCGTGCGCATCAACATGTACGACTTCGACGGTCCTGAAGAGTTCTTGGAAAGCCTGCGCGACGCCGACATCGCGCGCACGCCGACCAGCCTCGTCTACGTGCAGGCGCTGAAGTTTCTGCAGACCAACGTCGGCGTCCAGCCGAAGGTGCCCAAGCGCGCCAAGCAGCGCGCGCCGCGCAAGGTCGCCTCGAAGCGCTGACGCCGCCGCCGCGCCCTCCTGCCAACGAAAGCCGTCCCGCAACAAATGCTGCCGCGCGCAGTCGCGGTTGCGCGCCGCAGGAGCGCTCCGGCCAGCGGCCAAATACTCCCCGTCCGCCATCCTCTATTCCCATGAGCGACGAGATGCCACGTACCGACGACGAGATCCGCGAGAAGTATCTGGACCGCGCGATCCGCGAGCTCAACTCGCTCGCACACGACATTCACGGCTGCAGCGAATGCCCGCGCGGCAACCTCATGCCGGTGCTCGGCAGCGGCCATCCGCAGGCCGACATCTTCCTGCTCAAGCACGCCGCGCAGCCATCTGAAGTGGAGGAGGGCGTCGCCTTCTACGGCCGCGCAGGCACCGCACTCACTAAGTCTTTCAAGCGTCTGAACATCGACCCGATGACGGTCTACGGCACGGTCTCCGTGAAGTGCCCAGTCGAGTCGCACGAGGCGGCAGAATCATGTACGGCACGGGTGATGGAAGAGCTGATGATCGTGCAACCACGCGTGCTCGTGGTGATGGGCGAAGATGCGATCGACGACGTCAACGCTCTGCAGATGCCGGGCTCGACGCCGCTCAAGCCACTGATCGGCGAGGTCCAGCAGTGGACCGCCCACTGCGAGGCGCTGATGACACCGAACCTCGACGACTGCCTCGACGACGAGTCCGCCAAGCGCGAGTTCTGGCGCTCCTTCAAGAAGCTCGGCGACTGGCACGGCGATCTGCCGCCCTACTAGCGACGTAAATCTCTCGTAAGCGTCTTTTAAGAATTCGCTTCGGCCCCTGGCGCAGGATGGAAGCAATCATCCATCTCGATCAGGAGCTCTCCAAATGATCAAGTTTCGATTCGCTGCGCTAGCGGCGACGATCGCCGTTTTCAGCATCTTCGCCGCCGGCTGCGGCAGCACCGACAAAACCTCGGCAACGACCGCAAGCTCTGGAGCTTCGACGGCGACGTCCGACGCAGCGATGAAAGAGCAAGAGAAGATGAAGGCCGACGAGAAGATGAAGGCCGACGAGAAGATGAAGAAGGAAGAGTCGGCGATGATGATGGCCGCCGAATCGCTGAAGACTGGAAAGACCGCCTACGGCACGATCCTGCAAGACGCCAAGGGCCACTCGATCTACCTCTTCACCAAGGACGGCAAGCAGAGCGACTGCTACGGCGCATGCGCGAAGGCTTGGCCGCCAGTGATCGTCAGTAAGACTCCGACCGGTCGCAGTGGCGTAAAGAGTGGGCTGCTCGGCACCGTGAAGCGGAGCAACGGCAAGCTGCAGGCGACCTACAACGGCCAGCCGCTCTACTACTTCGTGAAAGAGACGAAGGCCAATCAGGTCCTCTGCCAGGGCGTCGCGGAGTTCGGCGGCACTTGGTACGTGATCAACCCCGACGGAAGCGCCAACAAGACGAGCTAGCTCGATGATCCTGCTGATGCTCTTCGCGTTCTTGGCGGGCGCGGCGACGGCCGTGTCGCCGTGTGCGCTGCCCGTTTTGCCGGTGGTCTTTGCTGCCGGCACGACGGGCGGCCGCCGCCGGCCGGTCGGCATCGCGACGGGACTTGCGGTCTCGTTTGCCTTCGCCGTTGTCGCACTCGTCTACGTGATCTCGGCATTCGGCCTTCCAAATGGCCTGTTGCGCACGTTTGCGATCGCGGTGTTGCTGGTCTTCGGACTCTCCTTGATGGTCCCGAGGGCCGCCGCGTGGGTGGAGTACAGAATCAGCCGCGTCACCTCGCGGGGTTCAACGAAGATCGCCAACGCGAATGGCAGTTCGGCACCGAAGGACGGTTTCTGGTCCGGCGCTCTCGTCGGCGCCGGACTTGGCTTCGTTTACGCGCCGTGCGCGGGTCCGATACTGGCGGGGGTGATCACTGCGACCGCGTCGCAGTCTTTCTCCACCGGCCGGCTGGCCGTAGCACTCTCGTACGGGGTCGGCTCGGCAATGATGTTCTACGCCCTGATGCTTGGCGGCCGTCGATTGATTGCGCCGCTGGGCAAACACAGTGCGCAGCTGCAGTTCGGCATGGGGCTTGCGATGGTGCTGGTTGCGGTCGCGATGTTCGCCAATCTCGACTCCAGATTCCAGACAGCGATCGCCGCCGACCTTCCCTCGTTCCTGGTCAACCCGACCGGCAAGCTTGAACGCAATAGTGCTGTAAGCAAAGAGATCGCTAAGACAAAAGGGCAGCGATCGGCCGGCATCGGTGCGAAGTCGCAGGACACGGATGTCAGCGCAAAGCCGCTCCCAGACCTTGGCGCTGCGCCGTCGTTCACCGGAAACCAGCGTTGGTTCAACACCGCGAACGGACAGCCGCTGACGCTGCAGCAGCTTCGCGGCAAGGTCGTGTTGGTCGACTTTTGGACCTACACCTGCATCAACTGCATTCGCACCCTGCCGTACGTCGAAGGCTGGTACAAGAAGTACCGCGATGACGGCTTCGTCGTTGTCGGGATGCACACGCCGGAGTTTCCCTTTGAGCACTCGGCAACGAACGTTGAAGCGTCAATTCAGCAGCGTGGGCTGACCTACCCCATCGCGCAGGACAACGACTACAAGACTTGGGACGCCTACGGCAATCAGTTTTGGCCGGCGAAGTATTTGATCGATGCAAGCGGAAAGGTCCGCTACACCCATTTCGGCGAGGGCGACTACGGCAAGACCCAGCGGGCGATTCGCTCGCTGCTGGCGGAAAATGGCGTCGATCGGCTTGGTGGCGCCGCCGACGTGAAGGCGCAGAAGCCGTCGGCCGGCGACATCACTCCCGAGAGCTACCTTGGCGCCGCGCGTGCCCAGGGCTTCACCAACGGACAGATCCTGCCGGGTTCGAATGACTACGGCAGGCCGCACGGCGATCTGCCGATCAACGCGCTGCGCTACGCCGGGATCTGGAAGATTTCCAGCGATTCCGCTGAAGCCGTCGCGAGGAACTCGCGGCTTGACCTGCATTTTCGTGCCCGGCGCGTCTTCTTGGTGCTCGGCGCAGACCGCGGCACGAAACCCTTGGCCGTGTCGCTCGACGGCAAGCCGATTTCCTCTGCCGATGCCGGCTCAGACGTTGCGAACGGTGTCGCGAGGATCTCCGGCCAGCGCCTTTACAGCATCGTCGACATGCCGGCAGTCGAGGACCATCAACTTACGCTGAGTCCAGCGAACGGAATTTCTGGTTATGCATTTACGTTTGGATAGACAGTGTTTGTAGGTGCAGCAACGATGCCGGCAAAGAGCGAGATGAAAACCGTTTTGGTGGTGGACGACGAGGAGATCGTCCGCGACGTTGTCGTGCGCTACCTCGAGCGCTCGGGCTATCGCACGCTCGAGACCGGCGATGGCGGGGTTGCGCGCCGGCTGATCGAGGAGCACGAGCACGAACTGGCGCTGGTTGTGCTGGATTTGATGCTGCCGACGATCGACGGCCTCGAACTATGCGGCTGGATTCGGGGCCGCGGCGACCTGCCGGTGATCATGCTGACCGCGCGCAGCGAGGAGACTGACCGCATCGTCGGACTTGAGCTCGGCGCCGACGACTACCTTGGCAAGCCTTTCTCGCCGCGAGAACTCACCGCAAGAGTGCGGAGCGTGCTTCGCCGCAGCGGCGGTGAGCGCGGTTCGTCCGGCGATGCGATCGGCGGGCCGATCGCATTCGGCGAGTTTTCTCTCGATCCGGTCTCTCGCATCGCGCGGCGGGGAGATGCGATCTTGAAATTGACCGCACGCGAGTTCGACCTGCTCGATTTCTTCGCGCGCAATCCAGGCGAGGTGTTCTCTCGTGACCAGCTGATGGCACGCGTTTGGGGCTACGACGCGGCATACGACACCGGCACCGTTTCCGTCCATGTGCGTCGATTGCGCGAAAAGATCGAACAGGACCCGGCCGAGCCGCAGCACCTGCAGACGGTATGGGGCGTTGGCTACAGGTTTGCATCATGAGTGGTGGCACGCGCGATAGCCGGGAGCCGAGCGGATGATCGAGTTTGCACTGATCGTGCTCGTGCTCTCACTCGCGGCGGGATTCTTTGCGACCGCGGCGGTCGTGCGCCTGCGCAGTCTTCGTGCGCGTACCTTCGGTGCGCTGCTGATCGCCGCCGCGCTGCCGCTGATCGCCGTAGTTGCTTCTGGCCTGGTGATGTTCGAATCGACCCACGACTTTGTCGTGCTGGCGATCGTCTCAGGCTCCACAGCCGTTGCGGTGGTTGCCGCGATCGCTTTGTTGCGCGGCATCGCAGAGCCGCTTGAATCCCTGAACGAAGCGGCTCGTCAAGTCGCCGAAGGCGATCTTTCGGCACGCGCGGCACACACCGGCCTCGCTGAAACCGACGAACTCGCGAACACGTTCAACTCGATGGCTGAATCGATCGAGTCGCTGTTTGATGCGCGCCGCCAACTAGTTGCATGGGCGAGCCACGATCTGCGCACTCCGCTCGCCTCGATGCAGGCGATGCTCGAAGCGATCGAGGATGGAGTGTCAACGTCAGCGGAGTATTTGCCGGCGATGCGCACGCAGGTCGCTCGTCTCTCCGGATTGGTCGACGATCTCTTTGAGCTTGCGATGATCGACGCTTCGGCACTGACCCTGGAATACGAAGACGTGCGCGTCGGAGACTTGATCGTCAACTGCGTCAGCGGATTTGCTCGCGACGCGGAAGCGGCCGGTGTGAAGCTGACCACCGAGATCAGCAGTCCGGAACTGGTGATCGCATGTGCGCCGGACAAGATCGAGCGAGTGGTGATGAATCTGTTGACGAATGCCCTGCGGCACACCCCTTCCGATGGCGCGGTTGCGATCACGGCGGACGGCGTCGACGGAGATGTCCGCGTCACGGTCAACGACAGCGGCCGCGGCCTCGGCAACGACGAGAGCGAGCACGTGTTTGATCATTTCTTCCGTGGCGATGCTGCGCGCAGCACCCCCGGCGCCGGCCTCGGTCTGGCAATCGCGAAAGGGCTGGTCGAAGCTCATGGCGGCACGATTTTTGCGGGCAACAACGACAACGGAGGTGCGGCGTTCAGTTTCACCTTGCCGCTACGCGGCGCCGCCGCGGATGCTCCACCCGTAACAAAACGCGCGCTGGCTTGACGACTCTCTGAATGTTTGCTGGACTGCGAATCCTGACCGTGCCAATTGCCGTTGCCGTTGCTGCGGTGATCGTTTTCTCTGCCTGCGGTGACTCCGGGCCGCAGGCGTTGGCGGAAAAGGCGCCGGCCGGCTCAACCGGCGCCACCGGACCGACGGCGCCGGCGAAAAAGCGCACGGGCAAGACGATCAAGACCGGTAAGACCGACTACGGCCGGATTCTGCAAGACGGTCGCGGGCACACGATCTACCTCTTCACCGAGGAGCACGGCAAGACGCCGCGTTGTTACAGGGCCTGCGCGAAGGCGTGGCCGCCAGTGCTGACAAAGGGCGATCCCGTCGCGGACGGCGCCGCAAAACAGTCGAAGCTCGGCACGACCAGGCGCAAGGGCGGCAAGATCCAGGTCACGTACAACGGCCACCCGCTCTACTACTACGTCGAAGAGGACGAAGCGAATGAGGTGCTCTGCCAGGCGGCCTACGAGTTCGGCGGCTACTGGTACATCCTCGGCGCCAACGGACGCGCTAAGAAGTAGGTCGGCCGGCGCGGCGCTCCGCGAGTCGCGCCTCGATCACAGCGAGGCGCTGCGCGTCGTCGACTAGATCGAGCACCGCGACGCACTCGATGTGCGGCGTATGCGGGAACATGTCGACCGGCCGCACGCGGCGCAGGGCGTAGCCGCTCTCGACCATCTGCTTGAGGTTCGGCGCCAGCGTCGTCGGGTTGCAGCTCACGTAGACGATGCGCTGCGCGCCGGCGTCGAGCACGCGGCGCACGACCTTCGCACTGAGGCCCGCGCGCGGCGGGTCGATCACGACTACGTCGGGCGTGCCGGCGTGCTCGATCAGCTGCGGCAGGGCCAGACGCATGTCGCCCGCGAGGAAGTCGGCGTCGGTGATGCCGTTGAGGTTGGCGTTGACGGCCGCGTCCTCGACGGCGTCCTGCACCAGCTCGATGCCCCAGACGTGCTTTGCACGCTCGGCCAGTGCGATGCCGATCGTGCCCGATCCGCAGTAGAGGTCGTAGACCAGCTCTTTGCCGGTCAGTCCAGCGAACTCGATTGCCGTGCCGTAGAGCTGCTCGGTCTGTGCGGAGTTGGTCTGGAAGAAGGCGTCGGTCGAGATCCGGTAGCGCAGTCCCAGGATCTCCTCCTCGATGAAGCCGTCGCCGGCGAGCACCTTGTCCTTGCTGTCGTGGGTCGCGTTGCCGGGGCTGTTGGAGCGGCTCCAGACGATGCTTGTCGGCGGGGGGTCGAGTGCCCCGAGTGCTTCGACGAAGCCGGTGGCGTCGAAGCCTCCCGGTTCCGGCTCGCGCGTGCTCGTGACCAGACGGACCATCGTGTCGCCGGTCGCGCGGCCCTCGCGCACGATCAGATTGCGCAGAAAGCCGAAGTCTTCGTCGGGGTCGTACGGTCCGAGGCCGCGCTCCTCGCACCAGCCGCGCACGAGCCGGCGGATCGCGTTCGTGCGCTCGCTCGCCAGCACGGTGTCGTCGACGTCCTCGATCACGTCCCAGTGGCCCGGCGTGTGAAAGCCGAGCGCGAGCGTGCCGTCGGGGTTGCTGCCGAACGAGAACTCCACTTTGTTGCGGTAGTTCCAGGTCTCTTCGGCCGGCACGATCGGCTGCAGGTCGAACGTCTCGGTGTCGAACTCGCCGAAGCGTTCGAGCGCCTCGCGCACCTGGCGCTCCTTCTCTTCAAGCTGCTTTTCGTACTTCAAGATCTGCCAGGCAGCGCCCGGGTGCGGCGCCCGCTCCGGTACACGATCCGGCCCGGCCTCCAGCACCTCAACCACACGCGCCTCGGCGAAGCGCTTCTTGCCGCCGGTGACCTCGGCGATCACGCGGTCGCCGGGCAGCCCGCCGCGCGCGAACACGACGAAGCCGTCGGCGCGCCCGACACCGGCGCCGCCGTGGGCGAGCGAGTCGATCGTCAGTTCGAGGCGTTCGCCTTTCGGCAGGCGTTTGCGCTGTTGGGCGGTGGGTGTCGCGTCCGTGGACATCGCGTTTGACGGTAGCGGCACGAATAGACTCGCGCGATGACCAAGCATTTCCTCACCGGCGCCGAGCTCGAGCCGAAAGAACTCGCGAAGCTGCTCGAGCGCGCGAAGCAGCGCAAGGAGCGCCGCGGGCTGGACGTGCCGGCCGACGGCATGATCGCCGGCATGACGGTGGCACTGATCTTTGAGCGGCCCTCGACGCGCACGCGGATGTCGGCCGAAGTCGCGGTGTACGAGACTGGCGGCTATCCGATGGTGCTGAGCGGCGACGCAATGCAGCTCGCGCGCGGCGAATCGCTGCGCGATACCGCGCTCGTCACCGGCCGCTTCGCCCACGCGATCGGGATCCGCACCGGGCCGCACTCCACGGTCGAACAGCTCGCGCAGTACGCCGGTGTTCCCGTTTTCAACCTGCTCACAGAGGATCACCACCCGTGCCAGGCGCTGGCCGATCTGCTGACGATCCAGGAGCGCTTCGGCGAGCTCGAAGGCCGCCGGGTCGCCTACGTCGGCGATGGCAACAACGTCACCGCCTCGCTGATGGTGCTCGGGGCGATGGCCGGCATAACGGTCGCCGTCGCGACGCCGCCGGGCTACGCGCCCGCGCCCGAGGCCGTCGCGCTCGCCGAATCCGTGGCGACCGCGGGCGGCGCGATCGAACTGACGAACGACCCGCGTGCGGCGGCGGCCGGCGCCGATGCGGTCTACACCGACGTCTGGGTCAGCATGGGCGACGAGGACTCCGATCGGCGCAAGCAGGATCTCGCCGCGTACCAGCTGAACGAGTCGCTACTCGCCGAGGCAAAGCTGGACGCGATCGCGCTGCACTGCCTTCCTGCGCACGTCGGCGAGGAGATCACCGAAGGCGTGCTTTACGGTGAGCGGTCGGCGGTCTTCGACCAGGCTGAGAACCGGCTGCACGTTCAGAAGGCCGTGCTCGAGCACCTGCTCGTTCCATAAACCGCCGCGTTCATAAAACTGCGTAAAGCTTTCGCGCGGCCGCGCCGATAGTCAAGCGATGGCAACCGCGTCTGACAACGCAGCCACAGCCCGCCGCGAGCGCACCGGATCGTTCGGAGTATTTGCTTCTCGCGTTCGAGGTGAGGCGCAGCACGACGCCGAATGGCGCAGCGGCGCGACCGACCACGAGGTCGCCGCCGAGCTGGAGTACCGCACTGCCGACGAAAATGTCTTGTGGCTGCACGGCCGCACACGACCCGGCACCGTTCACGCGACGATCGACCACATCGCGGTCGGCCCGGGCGGCGTCACGGTGATCAGCTCGAAAGATCTCAGCGGCAAGGTCCGCGTGAACAACGCGGGCGGCATGTTCGGCCCGCGGATGGACATGCTGACCGTCAACAGCCGCGATCACAACGCGCTCGTCAGGGCCATCGAGCAGCAGGTCGAAGCCGTCAAGGACGTGCTCGCTCTGCGCGGCCTGCCGCACATCGAAGTGCGCGGCGCGATCTGCATCAGCAACGGCGATGGACTGCCGCTGTTCCGCCGCCTGAAGGTGCGCGGAGTGCCGATCGACGACGCCAAGGGCGTCGCCGCGGTCACCACCCGCGAAGGCTCGCTCAACTCGGAAACAGTCGCGGTCGCCAACGCGCACCTCGCGTCCGCGCTGCCCGCGCTCTAGATCCACTCTCGCATAGCCTTCGGCAATGCAAGACTTCGGTGCCCGCCGCCGCGTTTGGCTGGACAAAGCCCAGCGCTACGCCGTGCTGAACGCCCGCGAACCCGAGTCGAAACTCCGCGCACTGCTGCAGGGCGGTTGCGACGTGGTGCAGCTGCGTGAGGACGCGCTCACGCCGGCGCAGATCGTGCAGGCGGCGCGCGGCTTCCGGCGCCTCTGTGACGCCTACGACGCGTTGTTCATCGTCAATGACCGGCCCGATCTCGCGCTGGTATGCGGCGCCGACGGCGTGCATATCGAGCTGGCTGCGGCGAACCCGCCGCAGGTGCGCCGCTTCGTCGGGCAGGATCTGCTGATCGGGCTCTCCGCATACGATCAGCAGCAGCTGGACACGGCGGAGGCCGAATCCGCGATCGACTACGTGATCGACGACCCGGGCGCGCTGCTCGCGCCGGGCAGCGAATTCACACGGTCGGCGGATGGGGCGAAGCCGCGCTTCCGGCAGCTGCAGAGATGAACGAAGTCAATCAACCGATAGATGACCCGCGCGCGCGTGCCCGTGCGCGCACCGAGGCCAAGAACCAGGCCGTCCGCGAACAGCTCGAGCCGCTGGCGCCGGGCGAGCGGCCGCGCGCCGTGACGATCGCATCGATCGCCGCGATGCTGCTGGCGATCGGCAACCTCGTGGCCTACCTGCTCGCCAAGCACAAGACCGGCGACGACCGCGGACGCGAGGTTCTGCAGACGGCGCTGATCTGCGGCGTTCTTGTCGCGGCCTCGATCGGCATGTGGCGCGCCAAGTACTGGGCCGTGCTCGGCTTCCAGACGATCCTCGGCCTGCAGATCATCGTCTACTGCCTGCAACTGACCGTCGTCGAGTCGCCCTGGGTGGCGCTGCTGCTGCTGGCGCTGATTGTCGCGTCGGGCGTGTTGTTCTGGTTCCTGATCCGTGCGATGGCGCGCATCCAGATGCCCGAGTCGCCCGACGCGAAAAAACTGCGTGAGGCCGAGGAGGCGCGCGATGACTGACGGCGTCTTCGACGTGGTCGTGATCGGCGCCGGTCCCGGCGGCTACGTGACCGCGATCCGCGCGCGGCAGCTCGGGCTGTCGACCGCGGTGATCGAAAAGGACCGCGTCGGCGGCCGCTGTCTCAACTACGCCTGCATCCCGGCGAAGGCGGTGCTGCGTAGCGCCGACGCGCTGGACGAGGTCCGCAAGGCGAGCACGTTCGGCGTGGCGCTGCCCGAGGGCGTTCAGCCGACGGTCGACTTCCCGACGGTCGCCAAGCGCCGCGACCGCGTGATCAAGACGATGACGGGCGGCGTCGGCGGGCTGCTGAAGAAGCACGAGGTCACGCTGGTCGAGGGCACCGCGACGTTCGCGCCGCCGACGGCCGACGGCGTGATCGAAATCCACGTGTCGACCGCCGAAGGCGTCAAGGCGGTGCGCGCGGCGCACGTCGTGCTGGCGACCGGCTCAATCTCGCTGCCAGTGCTCGGCGTACCGTTCGGCGGTCGCGTCGTCGACACCACCGGAGCCTGGCTGGCGACCGCGCTGCCGCGATCGCTTGCGGTCGTCGGCGCCGGCGCGAGCGGGGTTGAGGTGGCTTCGGCCTTCGGGCGGCTCGGCACCGCGGTGACGCTGATCGAAGCGCTGCCACAGATTCTTCCCGCCGAGGAGCCGGAGATCGCCGCCGTGCTCGCCAAGGAGCTGGCGAAACAGAACGTCGAGCTGCTTGCCGGCGCACAGTTGGCGGCGATCGAGCAGAACGATGCCGGTGTGATCGTGACGGTCAACGGCGAGCGCCGCGAGTTCGACGCGCTGTGTGTCGCCGCCGGCCGCGCGCCGGACCTGGCGGGCATGAACGTCGAGGCATACGGCGTCGCGACTGGAGAACGCGGCGAGATCCTGGTCGACGACCACCAGCGCACCAGCAACTCACGGATCTTTGCGATCGGCGACATCGTGCGCGGGCCCGCGCTGGCGCACAAAGCCTCGGAAGAGGGCGTCGTTTCGGTTGAGACGATCGCCGGGCATCCCGACGTCGAGCCGATCGTCGTCGACAACATCCCGCGCGCGACGTTCTGCTCGCCGCAGGTTGCGAGCATCGGCCTGACCGAGGCGCAGGCGCGCGCCACGGGCCGCCAGATCGTGGTCGGCGAGTTCCCGCTTGCGGCGGCCGGCGCAGCGACGGTCTACGGCGATCGCACCGGTCTCGTCAAGATCGTCGGCGATGCCGAGAGCGGCGAGATTCTCGGCGCGCACGCGATCGGTGCGAAGGCGGCCGACATGATCGCCGAACTCGCCGTCGCGAAGTCCGGCCAGGTCGGCTATCCAGATCTCGCGCGGATCATCCACGCGCACCCGACGATCAGCGAAGCCGTGCTGGAGGCGGCGCGCGCGGCCGACGGCGGGGTGCTGCACGC
>JBOGYW010000004.1:0-46906 GCA_050696815.1 Solirubrobacterales bacterium
TCAACGCAACTCGGCAGCTTTCGACGATGCGCTTGATCCTGGCGGCGATCGTCGCCCTGGTCGCGTTCGCCGCACTCCCGTCGGCAGCCTCCGCGACATACGGCGGTGACCCGTCGACGTCGACCAAGACCGAATACTTCAAGAACGCCTGCGACGCAGTCGTCACCCCGGCCAACCAGACGGTTGACCGCACGGTGGCCGGCGCCAAGGCGACCTTTACGGTCACGATGCACAAGAACGTGACCGGCGCTCCGGACCTCGAGACGGCCCTGCGCGGTTGTGACGCCGGAGCCGGTAAGACGGTCGCGGCGGTCGGCGTCGAGATCCAGTGGGAAGTTACCTCCGGCCCGTGCGCCGGCAAGACCGGCACCGCCACCAGCGGCGCCGACGGCAAAGCAACTTTCAGCGTTCCGGCCTGCAGCGCCGGCTGTGGCACCGACCAGCTGAAGATCTACGTCAAGAAGGTCGTTACCGCAGTCACAACCAAAACGGTTACGACCGCGACGAAGTACTGCAAGTCGTACTTCTTCCTCGTGTGCGTCGACTGGGGCTACACCTACTCGACGACCGTGAGCACCACCAGTGCCGTCTTCTCGACGTTCTACTACGAGATCCCGGGCAGCTACTCGGTGACCTGGATCGGCAACTGCGGCGGCTCGACCCCTCCGGTCACACCACCTGTGACGCCGCCGGTCACTCCTCCGGTGACGCCGCCCGTGACCCCTCCGGTCACGCCGCCGGTGACTCCGCCGACCGGCCCGACGCCGCCCGTCAACCCGCCGGTGACGCCGCAAGGTGACCCGACGCCGACTGTCTCGGTGAAGGTCGCCAAGTCGTGCACCAAGCCCTACCTACTGATCAAGCCGTCCACCAAGAACGGCACGCCGTCCTCGATGACGATCTACGTCGACGGCAAGAAGTTCAAGAAGATCACCAGTGCGCCGTACAGCTACAAGCTGCTGCAGCGCAAGCTGAAGTCGGGCACTCACACCGTCAAGGTCGTAGTCCGCTTCACGAACGGCTCGGTCGTTTCCACGAGCAAGAAGTTCAAGCCGTGCGCGAAGCTCACGGCCGACGGCAACGCTTCGCCGAACTTCACCGGCTAGACGCGGTCGAACAGAACAGCGTGCATAAGAGCGGCGTCCGAAGGATTCGGGCGCTGCTCTTTTTTGCGCGATAGCGTGGAGTCGTGGCCAAAGAACGACTGAAAAGTCCTCGTCTGCGGCTGTTCATCGCGCTGGAGCCGCCAGAGGATGCCCGCGCGCTGCTCGCCGGCTGGCAACGCGAACTGGTGGCAGCCGGCAGCGGCGAATTACGAGCCGCCGCTCCGGAGTCGCTGCACGTGACGTTCGCGTTCATCGGTTACCGGCCCGAGCGCGACGTCGAACGGCTGAGCGGCGCGCTGCAGAGCGTCCCGCCGCGACCCGTTGCGATGGACTTCGAACGCACGCTCGTGGCGAAGCCAGTTCGGCGTCCTCGGCTGTACGCCGTGCCGCTGGTGGCGGGTAGCGCGTTCCTGGCGCTGAGAAACGAGCTCGTGGCCTCCCTTACACGCGACAGCGGCTTCGAGGACGAGCGCCGCGAGTTCTGGCCGCACATCACCCTCTGCCGCGTGAAATCGTCTGCAAAGGGCCACGAGGCCCTGACAGACCCGCCGCGGGGTCCTGACCAGCTCGCGGGCGCAACGCACCCCGCGGTAGCGCTGACGCTGTTCTCATCCGACCTGCAGCCATCAGGCGCCGTGTACACGCCACTTGCAACCGTCGCGCTTCCAGCGGCGCCCCAATAGACTTCGCCCGCATGTTGATCGGCGCCCACGTTTCCACCTCCGGCGGTCTGCCCAAAGCCGTCGAACGCGGTATCGAGACCGGCTCGACCGCGATTCAGATCTTCAATCAGAGCCCGCGCATGTGGCGACCGACGAAGTACACCGACGCCGACTTCGACGCCTTCCGCGCGGCGATGGACGACTCGCCGATCGACGCGGTCGTGATCCACGCGATCTACCTGATCAGCCCCGGCACGCTCGACAAGGAGCTCGAAGCCAAGTCGCTTGCCGCGCTCTCGCACGGCCTGCGCGTCGGCGACGGCATCGGCGCCGCCGGTGTCGTGCTGCACCCCGGCCACGTGAAGGACGGCGACGACTACGCGAAGGTGATCAAGCGAATCGCCAAGACCTGCAAGGCGGCGCTGAAGGATTCGGACGAGTGCAAGCTGTTGCTCGAGAATGCCGCCGGCTCGCGCGCCGTCGGCGCCAAGTTCGAGCACCTACGCGATTTGATCGACCTGCTCGACGGCGACGAGCGCGTCGGCATCTGCATCGACTCCTGCCACTCGCACGCTGCCGGTTACGACGTGCGCACGCAGGCCGGCGTCACCGAAGTCGTGGATGAGCTCGACGACGTCGTCGGCCTCGACCGGCTCGGCTGCGTGCATCTGAACGACTCGCGCGACGAGTTCGGTTCGCATCGCGACCGGCACGCCAACCTGGGCGATGGCTTCATCGGCGCCGACGGCATGGCCGCGTTTCTGTCTGAACCACGTTTTGAAGACGTTCCCGCCTGCCTGGAAGTGCCGGGCAAGGACAAGGGCGGCCCAAGCGCCGAAGACGTCAAGGGCGCCTTCAAGCTGCGTGAGAAGGGCATCAAGGCCCGCGCCAAGAAGAAGTAGCCGCCGTGGCCCTGCGCCTCGACCAGCTGCCGCCCGATCTGCCTGAACCGCTCGACGACGGTGCGTGCGATCACCTGCCCTCGACCTCGCTGCCTGTGCGCGCGCTCGCGTCGACCGATTCGACAGCCGTCAGCCTCGGCGAGCTGACCGGCAAGATCGTGATCTACGCCTTCCCGAAGATCGGACGTCCCGGCGAACCGCTGCCGAATGGATGGGATGCAACTCCGGGTGCTCGGGGCTGCACGCCGCAATCTCTTGCATACGCGGCGGATTTCGCACGCCTAACCGAAGCGGGCTTGCAAGTCTTCGGATTGAGCGCCCGGCCGCTTGACGAACTGCTGGGGGCAGCTTCAAGGCTGAAGCTGCCACAGCCGCTGTTGAGCGACGAGGGATTCACGTTTTCCGATGCGCTGAGGCTGCCTCGCTTCGAGATCGCAGGCACGACGTATCTAAGGCGCTTGACGTTGCTGTGTGATGGCGGCAGAATCGACCGGGTGGTCTACCCGGTGTTCCCGCCCGGTACGGACGCCGCGATAGCGCTCGATTGGGCGATCTGATCAAAAGGTCCGGCGCGCTTGTCTGACCTTTTTGCCCGCGGCTAGTAGAGCGGGCCGCGGTCGACAACGACCGCCCCAGGCACCGCGACGCCGGCGATCTCTTCGAGCTCGGCCACCAAGGCGTTGCTGCGCGCCACGCGGTGGCCGTCGCCGCATTCGAGCGCCACGGCCTGCTCGCCCTTCTTGACGACGATCTCCAGCGGCAGCGGACCCTTGTGCAGGCGTACGACGCCTTCTAATTCCCGAACCAGCGCCTCGACCGACGGGTGCTCGGCCGTGTCGGCGTCGATCACCAGCCGGATCGGGTCGCCGTTGAACGAGCCCGTGTTGCCTACGGCGAGCTCCTCCTCGGTCGGCTCGAATGGTTCGGCCTCCTGTACGACGAGCTTCGTCTGGCCTGGCTCTTTGTGGTCGACGCGTCCGCGCACGGTGACGACGGCGTCGTTGGCGAGCGAGTCCTTCACGGCTTCGAGCGTCTTCGCGAAGATGATGATCTCGACCTGCGCAGTCAGATCGTCGAGCGTCGCAAACATCATCTGGCTGCCGTTCTTGGTGCGGATCGTCTTCGACTCCACCACGAGCCCGCCGACCGTCACCCAGGCGCCGTCCTGCTTCGCGTCGAGCTCGGCGATCGTGCAATCGGTGCGCTGGCGTAGTGCGCCGGCGACCGGCTTCAGCGGGTGATCGGAGAGGAACAGGCCGAGCGTCTCCTTCTCCATCGCGAGGATCTCGGGCGTCTCGAACTCGCCGGCCGGAATCGCCGGGCGCTGGACCTCAGGTTGAGCCGGCGAGTCGCCGCCGGCCATGTCGAAGATCGACCCCTGCCCCATGCGCTCGTCGTTCTGAATCTTCACGCCCGACGCCTGCGCCGCCTCGAGCACCTCGAGCATGCCCTTGCGGCTCGCGCCGGTGGTCGAGAACGCACCGCACTTGACGAGCGACTCGATCGCCTTCTTGTTGACCGAACGGTTGTCGACGCGTTCGCAGAAGTCCCACAACGAGTCGTACGGGCCTTTCTTCTCGCGCGCGGCGATGATCGCGTCAACCGCGGCGCCGCCGACGCCCTTTACGGCTTCGAGGCCGAAGCGGATGTTGCCGTCGACCACGACGAAGCGGTGCTCGGACTCGTTGACGTCCGGCGGCAACACGTCGATGCCCATCGCCTCGCACTGAGCGACAAAGAACGGAACCTTGTCCTTCGTGCTCATCACCGAGCTGATCAGCGCGGCCATGTACTCGGCCGGATAGTTCGCCTTCAGCCAGGCGGTCCGGTAGGCGATCAGGCCGTAACAGGCGGCGTGCGACTTGTTGAAGGAGTAGTCGGCGGCGTCCTCGTTCATCTTCCAAAGCGCATCGATCACCTTCTGGCTGGTGCCGCTCGCGAGGCAACCTTCGACGAACTTCTCCTTCAGCTTCGCCATGCCGGCGCGGTCCTTTTTGCCGATCGCCTTGCGCAGGTCGTCCGCCTGCGGACCGGTGAAGCCGCCGATGTCTTTCGCGACCTGCATGTTCTGCTCCTGGTAGAGCACCACGCCGTATGAAGTCTCGGTGATCGGACGCAGGCGGTCATCGATGTACTGGACCCCTGCGGGATTGCGCTTGCCGCGCGCGTAGGTGTCGATGTAGCGCATCGCGCCGGGTCGATAGAGCGCGACCAGCGCGATCAGGTCCTCGAACTCCGTCGGCTTGACCTTTTTGAGTGCCTCGCGCATGCCTTCGGACTCGAACTGGAAGACGCCGATCGAGTCGCCGCGCGCGAGCATCGTGTACGTCGGGCCGTGGTCCAGCGGCAGCTTCGTCATGTCCGGACGCTCACCGGAAGAGCGCTCGATGATGTCGAGCGCGCTCTCGATCACGTCGAGGTTGCGCAGACCCAGGAAGTCCATCTTCAGCAGGCCGAGCTTCTCAACCGGCTTCATCGAGTACTGCGTGACGATCTTGTGCGACTTCTCGCCGTTCTCGGTCTGCGCGCCTGCCGAGCGGTCCTCGGCAATCTGCAGCGGAACGATGTCGGTCAGCGGGCGATCGGCGATCACGACAGCGGCCGCATGGATCGAGTTGTTGCGGACGATGTTCTCGAGCCCACGGGCGACGTCGATCACTTCTTTGGACGACGGATCGTTCTCGTAGAGATCGAACAGCGGCTCGCCCTTCTTCAGGCAGTCGTCGAAGCTCGGTGAGCGGCCCATCACCGGTTCGGGGATCAGCTTCGCCAGCCGGTCGCCGGTGGCGTAGTCGCGCCCGAGCACGCGCGCGGCGTCGCGCACGGCGGCACGCGGGAACATGCGGCCGAAGGTGATGATCCGGGCCACGCTCTCGCGGCCGTACTTGTCGGAGACGTAGTTGATCACCTGTTCGCGGCCGTGGACCGAGAAATCGATGTCGATGTCCGGCATGCTGACGCGCTCGGCGTTGAGGAAGCGCTCGAACAGCAGGTTGTATGCAAGCGGGTCAACGTCGGTGATGTTCAGCGTGTAGGCGATGATCGAGCCGGCGGCGCTGCCACGGCCGGGACCGACGGCGATGCCGTTGTCCTTCGCGTACTTGACGAAGTCCCAGACGATCAGGAAGTAGCTGTTGAAGCCCATGTTGTCGATCACACCGAGCTCCATCTCGGCGCGCTCGCGGGCCTCGGCGGGGACCGGGTCGCCGTAGCGGGCGCGCAGGCCCTGCTCGACCATCTGCCGCAGGAAGTCGCCGTCCGTTTCGCCGTTCGGCGTCGGGTAGACCGGGATCAGGCGCTTGTCGAGCTCGATCGTGACGTCGGTGCGCTCGGCGATCTCCAGCGACGACTCGACGGCGCCGTGCCAGTCGGCGAAGTCGTTTGACATCTCCTGCGAGTCCTTCAAGTAGAACTCGTTGGTGTCGAAGCTCATCTTCGGGTCGGCCAGCGTGCTCTTCGTCTGAACGCAGAGCAGCGCCGTGTGGTGGTCGTAGTCCTCGCGGCGCAGGTAGTGAACGTCGGCGGTACCGACCAGCGGGCGGCTGAACTCACGCGCGAGCTGCGCGATCCCCACGTTCGCCTGGTCCTGCTCGGGAATCTTGTTCTCCTGGACCTCGAAGTACACGTTGTCCTCGCCGAACACCTGCAGCAGTCCGTCGACGTGCTCCTTGGCCTCAGCCGGGTTGTTCTGCAGCAACCGCTGCACGAAGCGCGACTGCAGGCAGCCGGTCAGCGCGGTGATGCCGCTTCCGTAGCGGTCGAGCAGCTCCATGTCGACGTTGGCCTTGCCGCGGTGGTAGCCCTCGAGGAAACCGGCACTGCAGAGCTTGACGAGATTGCGAAAGCCCTCGTCGGTGCGCGCCAGCAGCGTGAGGTGGTTGCGCTCGCGGCGCTCCTTGTCCTTCTTGCGGTGGTCGTCGACGTAGTAGACCTCGCAGCCGAGGATTGGCTTGATCCCCTCCTTCTTGCAGGCCTCGTAAAGGTCGACGGCGCCGTTCATCACGCCGTGGTCGGTCAAACCGAGTGCCGGCTGGCCGAACTCGGCGGCTCGCTTTGCGAGGTCACCGATGTGCGCCGCGCCGTCCAGCAGCGAATACTCGGAGTGCACGTGCAGGTGGACTGCCGGGTTGACGTTCCCTGTCTGACTCATGCCTCGATGTTAGGTCTCGAGGCGGCGTCCGGAACGGGCATTTCGGCGCGCGTTTCGTCGTGGATTCGTAAGAATCCGCAAACTGCGAACTTTCTGTGGAGGCGCTACTCGGTCGGCGCGTGTGAGCGTGCCAGCACGGCACCGACGGCGATCACTCCGACCGCCACCGCGCCGACTACTCCGGCGCGAACCGTGTTGACCTGCAATCTGGCCTTAGCGTGACGCTTGGCTCGCCACCAGGTGGCGCGACCGAGTGCTTCATAGAACATGCTGCTCATGACTGCACCCTACAGAAAAGAAAGAGGCCCGCAATCCCGCGGGCCTCTCTCACTACCAGGGTGATCCGAACTTGTCGGAGCCTGAGGACTAAAAACCCTCAGGGTGGCGGGCCCGAAAGCCCTTGTTGGAACGCTTGGTCTTGCGCCAGCGCGGGCCGCTCTCGCCCGGACCCGAAGTGTCGAGTCGCAGGCCGGCGATGTACACGTACGCGTGGCCGGGGTTGGTGTAGATGGTGATCCAGTCACCGACACCGGCGTCGCCCCATTTCATGAACGACGAGGAATCGAGCGGGCTGTCGAGCAGCCCAGCACCGTGCAGCGCGTAGCTGACGGTTCCCGAGCAGTCGTAGCCGCGGGACTTGAAGCTCTTGTGACCACCGCCGTAGATGTACGGCTTCTTGGTGATCTCGTTGGCCGCCCAGATCGCTTTCTGGACCTCGAGCGGAGCGCCTGCCGGTGCGACTGCCGTGCGGCCGTCAGAAGAGATGGTGGCGCGAAGACCCGGCTGCGTGGCCGGGGTCGGTGCGTAGTCAGCACCGCCTGCGTTGGTCGCTGCGCCGCCGCTGGCAGCATAGGCCGAGGGGGCCAGTGCCCAAATGACAGAGAAGATGGTTAGAGCGAGAAACGCGGAGAGGACGAGGCCGGTCGAAAAACGTTTGAGCCTATGTCCTTGTACGTGTGCGTGGTTAAGCGGCATTCAGCCTCCTTCGTGTGCCTACCGGGTTAGCTGACGGGCTGGCGCGAAAGGAGCTTGCGCCTCCGCTCGGATCACAATTGACACTCCATTGGATCTCTGCGAATTAGCCCCAAGGAACTTGGTTCCCCGGTCTCCACCGTTAGAAGGCGGCGGAGTTAGGCTTGCTGTTTGTCGTTCAGAAGGTCGGGATACTACACAAACCGATCGGCGGAAAGCAGCTTCTCTTAAGGAATTAGCCGCATTTACCGTGTTTTTCGCCCTATCTAAGGCTTTTTCCTGCTTCTTACTTGGTAGGCCATCCGGCTCTGCAGGGTCCAAAGCTCGATGAATCCGGGACTCGCGGTCTGGCTGAACAGTCCGCCGGACTCCGTGAATCCCGCCAGATCCTGGTCGTAAACCGCGTTCGGCGAGCTGCGCTTGATCGGCGTCGCGGAACCCTTGAACAACTTCAGGGTGATCGCGCCAGTGACCTGCGCGTTGACGCTTTCCATGTAAGCGTCGAGGTCTCCGCGCAGCGGCTCCCACCAGAGGCCGGCGTACGCGAGGAACGCCCACTGGTGGTCGAGCTGCGGCTTGAACTGGTTTTGGTGCGAGGTGCAGACGAGCTTCTCGAGCTCCTTGTGCGCGGCCAAAAGGATCGTGGCGGCCGGCACCTCGTAGATGTCGCGCACCTTCAGACCGACGATGCGGTCCTCGATGTGGTCGACGATGCCGACGCCGTGTTCGCAGCCGATCTCGCCGAGCTTCTCGATCAGCGGCACGAGGTTCATCCGTTCACCGTTCAACGACACCGGGCGGCCGGCTTCGAAGCCGATCTCAACCTCGGCCGGCGTGTCGGGCGCCTCTTCGGGACGCGTTACGAGCTGGAAGACGTCGGGGTCGGGAGCGCTGCCGAGATCCTCGATCGACTTGCCCTCCGAGGAGCGGCCCCAGAGGTTGTCGTCGATCGAGTACGGCGGTGCTTCGGTGCCGCCTGCGACCGGGATGCCGTGTTCGCGGCAGTACTCGATCTCTTCCTGGCGGCCCATCTGCCAGTTGCGTACCGGCGCCAAAGTCTTGATCTCCGGCGCGAGCGTCGCGACGGTGCCCTCGATCCGCACCTGGTCGTTGCCCTTGCCGGTGCAGCCGTGAGCGATCGTGTCGCAGCCGTACTTGCGCGCGTACTCAACCGCGATCTTCGCGATCAGCGGTCGGCCGAGCGCCGTGAACAACGGATAGCCGCCGCCGTAGAGCGCGTTCGCCTTGATCGCCGGCAGCACGTAGTCCTCAGCAAACTCCTCACGCGCGTCGACGATGTCGCAGGCTTTGGCGCCGAGATCGAGTGCCTTGCCCTCGACGACCGCGAAATCTTCTTTCGGCTGCCCGAGGTTGACGCACAGCGCATACACCTCGGCGTTGTACTGCGCCTGGATCCAGTGCAGCATCACGCTGGTGTCGAGGCCACCCGAGTACAGCAGCAGCACCTTGGCGACGTCTTCGGGACGCGCCTCATAGGAGGTCGTGACGATCTCGCCTGGCTGAATCTGCTCGCTCATGATCGAGCGGGCAGCCTAGCTAACGGCGGTTCAGCTGCTGATTCGTTGTGACGCTCGCATCGCGGCCTTGACGGCCTTGCGCAACTGCGGTGTCGGGCCTGCTTGGCGCTCGACTGTGTCGAGCGGCGGGTGACCGCTACCGCCGGTAATGACGAGAAGGCGGCGGGCACCCGTGCGGGGTTTATTTGAGACCGGAGACGTCGCGCGGCTTGCGGCGTCTCGGGGGGAAACGCTCATACCGAAAATTTACACCTACGGACCTTGCGCGCGCGTGGCGCTTTCGTTGTTTTGTCCGCAAATTCGTTGCTTTATCGCAGCACCGACGAGACGGCATCGACCGCCAGGTCGACCTCATCGTCGGTGAGCACGAACGGCGGCAGGAAACGCAGGGTCTGCGGCCCGGTCGCGTTGGCGACCATCTGGCGTTCGAACAGCAGCTGCTTGACGAGATCGGGGGCTTCGGTGGCCGTCTCGATGTCCAGACCGATCATCAGTCCTCGGCCCTGCACTTCGCCGTGGCGCTTCAATCCGCTGCGCATCCGGCCGGCGATTTCGTTGACGCGCTCGAGCGTCGCTGGATCACTGAGGATCTCGAGCACCGCGAGCGCTGCAGCGGCGCTGACCGGGTTGCCACCGAACGTGGACCCGTGGTAGCCGGGCCGCAGCGCGGTCGCAAACGGCTCGGCCACGACCATCGCGCCGATCGGCAGGCCGCCGGCGAGCGCCTTGGCGAGCGTCATCACGTCGGGCACGACCGGCGTCTGCTCGTAGGCAAACAGCGAGCCAGTGCGCCCGAGCCCACACTGCACCTCGTCGAAGATCAAAAGTGCACCCACGGCGTCGCAGGCCTCGCGCGCGGCGACCAGCACATCGTCGGGCACCAGATACACGCCGCCCTCGCCCTGCACCGGCTCGATCATCACGGCGCAGGTGTTGACGTCGATCGCCTGCGCGACCGCATCGGCGTCGTCGTGTGGGACGGTTTTGAAGCCATGGACGAGCGGCGCGAACGGCGCCTGCTTGTCCTCTTGCGGCGTGGCAGACAGTGCACCGAAGGTGCGTCCATGGAAGGCGCGCTCGAGCACGACGATCTCACGGGCCGGGTTGCCGGCGTTGTAAGCATTCGCGCGCGCAAGCTTGATCGCGGCTTCGTTGGCTTCGGCGCCCGAGTTGCAGAGGAAGACGTTGGCGCCGAACGTCAGCTCGGTGAGCCGCCGCGCGAGCTGCTCGGCCGGCTGGGTCCAGAAGAGATTTGAAGTGTGTAGCAACGTCGACGCCTGCGCCTCGATCGCCGCGACCACGCGCGGCTCGCAGTGCCCCAGGCTCGTGACGCCGAGGCCGCAGAGCAGATCGAGGTAGCGGGTGCCCTCCGTGTCGAACAGGTATGCGCCTTCGCCGCGCGTGAACTCAACGTCGAAGCGGGCGTAGTTTGGAGTTTGGGCGGAGTTCTCGCCGTAGATGTCCGGCAGTTTGGTCACGCGGCTCAGCGCTCCGGCGTGATCTGCGTGCCGAAGCCCTCGTCGGTGAACAGCTCGAGCAGCAGGCTGTGCGGCTCGCGCCCGTCGACGATGCTGGCCGACAGGCCGCCGCCGCGGATCGCGTTGATGCAGGCTGCGAGCTTCGGCTTCATGCCACCGCCCACCGACGGCAGCGCCTTTTCGACCTCGTCGGTCGTCGCGGCGTTGACCAGCGACGACGGGTCCTCGGGGTCGCGCAGCCAGCCTGCCACGTCGGTCAGGAAGATCGTCTTGCTCGCGCCGAGCGCGTGCGCGACGGCGCCCGCTGCTTCGTCGGCGTTGATGTTGTACGACTGGCCGTTGCGGTCCGAGCCGACCGAAGCGATCACGGAGATGTAGTCATCCCGGATGTGGTCCAGCAGACCGGTGTTCACGTGGTCGACCTTGCCGACGAAACCGATGTCCTTGTCGTTCGGCATCGTCTTGCTGACGCGGAAGAGGCCGCCGTCGTCGCCGGAGACGCCCACGGCAAGCTGGCCGTAGCGGTTGATGCGCGCGACGATGTCCTTGTTGACCTTGCCGATCAGCACCATCTTCGCGACGTCGACGGTTTCCTGATTGGTCACGCGGAGCCCGTCGACGAACTCGACCTCCAGGCCGAGCCGGCCCATGTGCTCGCTGATCTCCTTGCCTCCCCCGTGCACGATCACCGGGTTCATGCCGACGTACTTGAGCAGCACGACGTCGCGCGCGAACTCCTCGCGCAGCGTCTCGTCGACCATCGCGGCGCCGCCGTATTTGATGACGATGGTCTTGCCGTGGAACTCACGGATGTAGGGCAGCGCCTCGAGCAGTGTCCCGACGTCGCGACTCATGTCGTGTACTCCGCGTTCAAAGTCACGTACGGGTGGCCGAGATCGCTGAAGTAGACGGTCGCCTCAGATCCTTCACCGTCGAGTCGAATCTCGTACTCGACCTCCTCCCGAGCAACCGCCTTCTGCAGTTGCTCGATCGCCGATTCGTCAAACAGTGCGTTTGCACTGTTTTTCGCCACGCAGATCCCTTCGATCCAAATGTCAACCGAACGATCCACGACTTCGGTGTCGTCCTGGACGTCCTTCTTCGCAAGGGCCATCCCGACTGCTTGAAGAATGCGGCCCCAGTTCGGATCGCCACCGTTGAGGGCGGTTTTTACGAGCGGTGAATCGGCGACCGTACGGGCGACCTTTTCGCACTCGTCGTAGATCCCACCTTTGACATGCACGCGTCCGATCCGTTTCGAACCCTCGCCGTCCTTGACAATTGAGAGAGCCAGTCCCGTTAGCAAAACATCAAGTGCACGTTGAAAGAGTTGGTGGTCGAGGGACTCCGCGTCGATCTCAACGCCGCTGGCTCCGCTTGCCAGCAGAAACACGGAATCGTTGGTCGAAAGTTGCCCGTCAACACTCACTCGATCAAAAGAATCATTGACGGCTCGATCAAGCATCTGCGAAACGAGCGATGATTCGATCTTTGCATCCGTTTCCACGAATGCCAGCAGCGTCGCGTGAGGTCGATGCAGGGGCGCAATCATCCCGGCGCCTTTCGCCTGGGCCGAAAGGATGACCGGACCGTCGGAAAGTTGAATCTCAAGCGTGGCGAGCTTCGGCCACTGGTCCGTTGTGGTGATGGCTTTCGCGAATTCCAGAGCGTTTTTGTTTGCGAGCTGACCTCTCAATGTGCTGGCGCCCGAGGCAATCAAGTCCGTTTCCAGATGCTTGCCGATCACACCCGTTGATGCGACCGCGACCTGTTCGTGGTCAACTTGAGTGACCATTGCTCCGACGCCCTGCATGTGCACGGCATTGTCCCTGCCACGCCCGCCTGTCCCGGCGTTCGCATTGCCAGAATTCACGATGACCGCGCGAAGGCCCGAAAGTCGAACGCGTGGGCTCCGACAGAGCTGCACAGGAGGCGCAGGCGTCGCGGAACTCGTGAAAATTGCGGCGGATGTGGTGCCCTCCTCGTCCGACACGACGATCCCCAAGTCAAGCTTGCCGCTTGGCTTGATTCCTGCGGCTACACCACCCGCGCGGAACCCTTTTGGGAGCGTCGCGACGGGAAGTTCTTGGACTCTCTGAGGCAAACTGATCCAGCGACTCTTGAACAATGGGTCCGGTTCAGTCCGAGACTTGAGCGCTGGCTTCTTATCTTGAGACATCTGTCATCTGCCCTTCCAGGAGCCCTGCGCGCTCGTCGAGCCCAAGCATCAGGTTGAGGTTCTGCACCGCCTGACCGGCGGCGCCTTTCCAAAGATTGTCGATCGCGCTGAAGACGAGCACGCGGCCGGTCTCCTGCTCGACGGTCGCGTGGATCGCTGCGGAGTTCGTGTCGCGCACGTCGCGCACGCCCGGCGGCGCCTCGACGACGCGGATGAACGGTTCGTCGGCGTAAAACGATTCGAAGCGATCCTTCAGCTCGGTCGGTGAGATCTCCTCGGACGGCTGCAGGTAACAGCTGGCGAGCAGACCCTGGTCCAACGGCAGCAGGTGTGGCGTGAAGGTGATGCGGCCGATCGGCAGTTCGGCTTCCAGTTCGGCGCGGTGGCGATGACGCTCCACCCCGTACGGCGTGAAGTTCTCGACCACGGTCACGAAGTGGGTCTTGTCATTCGCGCCGCGTCCGGCGCCCGAGACGCCCGACTTGGCGTCGACGATCACGTCGTCGGCAAGGTCGGCGACCGGGTAGAGCCCGAGTAGCGCCGCTGTCGGGTAGCAGCCGGGATTGGCCACTAGTCGCGCTGCCGCGATCGCTTCACGATGCTTCTCGGTCAGCCCGTAGACGGCTTCGCCGAGCAGATCCGCGCGTTCGTGCGGCTGGTAGTAACTCTCGTAGGTCTCCTGCGGCAGGCGGAAGTCGGCCGACAGGTCGACGACCTTCAGGCCCGCCTCGAGCAGCTCAGCCACCACCGGAGCGGCAGCGCCATGCGGGTACGCGACCAGGGCCGCGTCGGCCCGCTCGGCGACGTTCGCGACGTCGAGCTCCTCGAGCGTCAGCGGCACGTCGTAGCGCGGGTGCACGGCGCTGAGCTTCACGCCCGCGTCGCTACGCGCGGTCACGACGGTCAGCTCCAGCTCCGGGTGCCGCCAGACGATGTCGGCGCAAAGCGCACCGGCAAAGCCGGCGCCGCCGACGACCGCGATCCGGTTTCCGCCGCTAGCCACGCAGCGACCCGCCGATCTCAGCGAGCTTCTGCGTGATCGCCTCACGCGCCTTCGCGGTCTCGTCGTCGGTCAGTGTGCGGTCCGGCGCCGAGTAGGTCAGGCGGATCGCGAGCGACTTGTTGCCCTCACCCACCTGCTCGCCCTCGAAGACGTCGAACACACTCGCCTCCTTGAGCAGCTTGCCGCCCGACGCGCACACGGCATCGAGAACTATTTCCGCCGACACGCCGCGGTCGACTACGACCGCAATGTCCTCCCGTGCCGGCGGAAAACTTGAAATCTGTTCATATGTGATCGTCTGCGGCAGCGCGGCGGCGATCACGTCCACGTCGAGCTCGGCGGCGACGCCGGCGTCGAGGTCGAACTGCTTGAGCACGGTCGGGTGCAGCTCGCCGAGATACCCGACCGGCTTGCCGTCGATCGACAGGCTCGCCGAACGCCCTGGGATCAGGTACGGGCGATCGTCGCCCGCCGCGGCGAACTCGATCGCAACGCCCGCCAACTGTGCCAAGCCTTCCACCACGCCCTTCAGCGCGTAGAAGTCACCCGGCTCGGATTCGCCACGCCAACTCTGTTCGCCGGCCGCGCCGCAGAGCAGTAGCGCCAGCATCGTCTGCTCGACCGGCTCGTCGACCGTGCCCGAGTAGACCTTGCCGAGTTCGAAGAGCCGCGTCGCGTCGGCGCCGCGCGCAAAGTTGTGTTGTGCAGCTTCAAGCAGTCCAGAGAGCACCTCGGGCCGCATCACGGCCTGGTCCTCGCTCAGCGGATTAGCGATCTTCAGCAGCGAATCGTTGCGCGATCCGCCGGGGGCCAGCTTCGCCAAGGCGGCATCGCTCGTGAAGCTCCAGGTGATCGCCTCGTGATAGCCGTTGGCCGCGCAGAAGTCCTCGAGCCCGCGTTTGAGCTGCTGCGACGAGCTGAGCCGCCCGATCGCACTCGGCGCCGAAGGCAGCGTTGCGGGGAACTTGTCGACGCCTTCGATCCGCGCGACCTCTTCGATCAGGTCGGCCTCGCGGGTCACGTCGGCCGCGCGGTAGTGCGGCGGCGTCGCGGCGAGATCTTCGCCATTGACGACGACCTCGAAGTCGAGCCGTTCGAGGATCTCGGCGCAGCGCGCGATCGGAATCTCGGTGCCGAGCAGCCCGCTCAGACGTGCGCCGCGCAGCTCGATCGGCTGCGGGTCGGCGATCTCGCCTGCAACGTCGATCGTCGAACTCTCCAGCGTGGCGCCGGTCAGCTCGACCAGCAATGAACTCGCGATCTCCTGGACCTCCAGCGGCAGCTGCGCCGAAAGGCCCTTCTCGAAGCGACCGCTCGCCTCGCTGCGCAGCCCCAGCAGCTGACTGGTGCGATGAATGTTCGGACCGTTCCAGGTCGCGATCTCGAGCAGCACGTTGGTCGTCTCGTTCGAAACTTCGCTGACCGCGCCGCCCATGATGCCGGCGATCGCACTCGGGCCTTCGGCGTCGCACACCAGCACGGTCTGTTCGTCGACCTCGCGCTCGATGTCGTCGAGCGTCGTGACCTTTTCACCGGCCGTCGCGTTGCGGATGATGAGTTTGCCGCCGCGGATCTTGTCGAGATCGAAGGCGTGCATCGGCTGACCGGTCAGCAGCATCGCGTAGTTGGTGATGTCAACCACGTTGTTGATCGGGCGCTGGCCGGCGGCCGACAGCCGCTGCTTCAGCCACAGCGGTGACGGTGCGACCTTCACGTTGCGGAAAACCCGGGCCGTGAAGCGCGGGCACAGCTCGTGGTTCTCGACCGTGATGTCAAAACGCTCGTCGGCATGCGACGGCGGCCCCTCGGGGATCGGCATCAGCGGTACGCCGGTGATCGCGTGTACCTCGCGGGCTACGCCGTACACGCCCAGGCAGTCGGGACGGTTAGGCGTGATCTCGAGTTCGAACACGTCTTCGCCCGGGATCAAAATCTCGAAGAGCGGCGTGCCGGCGTCAACGCTGGGCTCCAGCTCCATGATGCCGTCGTGGTCGCCGCCGATCTCAAGCTCGTCTTCGGCGAGGATCATGCCGTAGCTCTCCACCCCGCGCAGCTTGGCCTTCTTCAACTTGTCGCCGCCGGGCATGATCGCGCCGGGCTTGGCGACCGCAACCGTCTGGCCGGCCGCCACGTTCGGCGCGCCGCAGACGATCGTCGACGGCTCGGTCTCACCGAGGTCGACGGTGCAGACGCTCAGTTTGTCGGCGTCGGGGTGCTTCTCGCACGTCAGCACCTTGCCGACGACAAAGTTCTCGTTGCTCGGCGCGCCGTGGCGCACCAGCCGCTCAACCTCAGTACCGGTCATCGCCAGCCGCTCGGCCAGCTCGTCCGGCGCGATGCCGCTGCGGCAGTACTCGTTCAGCCATTCCATCGGAACCCGCATCAGAACTGCCCTCCCGCGAACTGGTCCAGGAACCGCAGGTCGTTCTCGTAGAACAGCCTCAGGTCGGGAACGCCGTGCTTCAGAAACGCGATCCGCTCGACGCCCATGCCGAAGGCGAAGCCCTGCACGGTCTCGGGGTCGTAGCCCGACTCGCGCACGTAGTTGAAGACGTTGGGGTCGACCATGCCGGCGCCGAGGATCTCGATCCAGCCGGTGCCTTTGCAGAGGTTGCAGCGCGAGCCGTCCTTGAGGTGGCCGTTGCCGCCACACTTGAAGCACGACACGTCGATTTCGACCGACGGCTCGGTGAACGGAAAGAAGTGTGGGCGCAGGCGTACGTCGCGCTGCTCGCCGAAAATCGCGCGCGCGAACTCAAGCAGTGTGCCGCGCAGGTCGCTGAGCGTGATGCCCTCGTCGACCGCCAGCCCTTCGATCTGGTGGAACATCGGCGTGTGGGTCGCGTCGCTGTCGCGGCGGTAGACCTTGCCGGGCACGATCACGAAGACCGGTGGCGGCTGCTTCTCCATCACGCGGATCTGCACCGGCGACGTGTGCGTGCGCAACAGCACGTCGTCCTTGAGGTAGAAAGTGTCGGTCCACTCGCGCGCCGGGTGGTTCGGCGAGTGATTCAGGGCATCGAAGTTGTAGTGGACGCGCTCGACCTCGGGGCCTTCGGCCACGTTGAAGCCCATGCCGATGAAAACGTCCTCGATCTCGCGCCGGGTGCGCGTGATCGGGTGCAGCGATCCGCCACCCGCAACCGGCGACCCCGGCAGCGAGATGTCGATCCGGTCTTCTTCCAGCAGTTTCGTGAGCGCCGCGGTCTCAAGCGCCTCTTGGCGCTCACCGAGCAGCCCCTCAAGCTTGCCGCGCGTCTGATTGCCGGCTTTGCCGACCGGCCCCTTTTCGTCGGGCGGCAGCGCCGCGATCGACTTCAAGATGTCGTTGAGCTCGGCCTTGCGACCGAGAAAGCGCACGCGAACGTCCTCGAGCTCGGCGAGCGTGCTCACGGAATTGATCGCAGACGCAGCCTCGGTCTCGATCGCGCTGATCTTTTCGATTGTCTCTGACAAATCTCTCCCCCGTTAATTCTCATCCGGCGGGATATTCCCGCCAACCGCGGCCCGTGCGGCAGCTGCGTGCACAGTCGTTTGCAGCTTCGATCCGAGTTCGTGCAGCGCAATCGTCGCCGCCATCGCAACGTTCAGCGACTCCGGTCCGTCGGGCCGCATCGCAATCCGCGCCACGACGTCTGCCTCCAGCAGCTTCAACTCACTCAACCCGGCGCGTTCGCCGCCGGCCACCAACACCACCGGCCCACGCGGCTCGTAGTCACGAATGTCGATGTCGCCGTCGGCGTCGAGTGCAACGATTTTCGCCCCGTCGGGCCGGGTCAACCCGTCGATCGGCGGGCGCGCGAAGGTCGAACCCATCGCCGCGCGCAGCGCCTTCGGCGAATACGCGTCGGCACAGCCGGCGCCGAGCGAGACCGGGCCGTCACAGAAAGCAGAAGCGCTGCGGATCAGCGTGCCGACGTTGCCGGGATCGCTGACTCCATCAAGGTGCAGAGCCAACGTCCGAGCCGGCGCAACTTCGGGCGCGGCGGCGTACTCGAACACCGCGATCACGCGCGAACCGGATCCGAGCGCACTTGCCGAATCGAGCAACTCGGCCTGAACGGCGAGCGCGGCAGCGTGCTCGCTGAGCGCTGCGGGCGCGCCCTCGACTACGAAGATCGCCTCAGGCTCCCAGCCGGCCGCCAGCGCCGCGGCTACGAGATCCTCGCCCTCGGCCGCGAATCGCCCAAGCTTCGCCCGTTGCCGCTTGTCCTGCAGCTTGCGTAGCTCTTTGATCTGTTCGTTGTCTTTGGAAGTGATCATTTCGTGGATTCTGCCGTTTTATGGCACAAAAAAGGCGCCTGCTGAGAGGCGCCCGGTCGGAAGGTCGTAAGAGTTGCTATCGAGCAGCTCTAAGCGACCGCCTCGCGGGCGGCTTCGGTAAAGCGTCGGAATGCTTCCGAGTCGTGCACGGCGATGTCCGCAAGCATCTTGCGGTCGACCTCGATGCCGGCGACGTTCAGGCCGTGCATCAGCTGCGAGTAGCTCATGCCTTCCTGGCGGGCGGCGGCGTTGATGCGCGTGATCCAAAGGCGGCGAAAGTCACGCTTCTTGTTGCGACGGTCGCGGTAGGCGTAGCTGTCGGACTTGAGCAGCTGCTCCTTGGCGCGGCGGTAGCTGGAGTTCTTCTCACCGCGGTAACCCTTGGCGCGCGCGAGTACGGCCTTGCGGCGGCGACGTGATGCGACTGCGTTAGTTGAACGGGTCATCTGGCAAAACTCCTGGAGAAAGCTTACTTACCGAGCAACTTCTTGATGCGAGGAGCGGTGTCCTTGTGCATCGTGATCGGACGCGCGAAGTCACGCTTGCGCTTGGCCGATTTGTGCTCGAGATTGTGCGAAGACATGCCGTGGCGGCCGCGGACCTTGCCGCTACCACTGACTGAAAAGCGCTTTTTGGCGCCCGAATGTGTCTTTTGCTTCGGCATGACTGCCAGAGATTAAAGCAGGCGGCTATTCCGAAGCTGTGGGCGCAGGCTCTTCTGCAGAGCCCTCTGCGGCGGGCGCGTCGCCGTTTTCAGCGGCGGCAGCCTCTTCGGCCATCGCGGCGACGCGCGCCTCGTGGGCGGCGGCCTCGGCGGCCTTGCGCTCGCGCTTGGCCTTCTTGGAAGCTTCTTCCTTTGCGTGGGTCTCGTCCGCGTGGGCCTTCACGGCCTCCTTCGTCGGACCGAGCACCATCGTCATATTGCGGCCTTCCTGCAGCGGGTGCTGTTCGATCTGGCCGAGCTCCTGAACCTCGTCGGCGAGCCGCATCAACAGGTCGCGACCGCGCTCGGGATGTTCGCGCTCACGGCCACGGAACATGATCGTCACCTTCACCTTGTCCGCGTGCGTGAGAAAGCGCACGACGTGGCCCTTCTTGGTGTTGTAGTCGTGCTGGCCGATCTTCGGACGCAGCTTGATCTCACGAATCGTGATCTGCTGCTGGTGCTTCTTGCTGGCCTTCGCCTTCTGCGCCTGCTCGTACTTGTACTTCGAGTAGTCGAGCACGCGGCAGACCGGCGGCTTCGACTCCGGCGAGACTTCAACCAGGTCGAGATCACGCTCCTGCGCGTACTTCAATGCTTCTTCGGTCGAGATCACACCGACCTGTTCGCCGTCATCACCGACCAGGCGCACTTCCTTGACGCGGATGCGCTCGTTGATCCTGGTGTTGTCCCGTTCCGGGGGACGACGGTCAAACCTGCGAGGAACTGCCACTAGCTAGCGCCTAACGCCGGGGCGAAGCCGCCCGGGACCGTGGTCGAGTGTTGGCGCTGAAAAAACAAGTGGTCTAAGGATAACCGACAACGAACTCAGCGTTCGCGACGGGCCACTTCCGCGGCGAGCAGTTCGATCGCCGCGTCGATTCCGACGCGCTCACTGTCGCCCTCGGCGTGGCGTCGTCGCGGCGCGACCGTGTCGTTTTGTTCTTCGTCATCGCCGACGACCCACATGTACGGCGCCTTCGCCAGTTCGGCCTCGCGGATCTTCTTGCCGACCGACTCCGTGCGCTCATCGACATGCGGGCGCAGGCCGGCGGCGGCCAGCCGTCCGGCGATCGTGTTCGCCGCTTCGTTGTGCCTGTCGCTGACCGGGATGATCTGCACCTGGGTCGGCGCAAGCCACAGCGGGAAGTCGCCGCCGAAGTGCTCGATCAGGATGCCGATAAAGCGCTCGAAGCTGCCGAACAGCGCACGGTGGATCATCACCGGACGCAGGTCGTCGTTGTCGGCGCCTGCGTAAGTCATGTCGAAGCGTTCGGGCATCTGGTAGTCGAGCTGGATCGTGCCCAGCTGCCAGCTGCGGCCGAGCGAGTCGCGCATGTGCATGTCGATCTTCGGGCCGTAGAAGGCGCCGTCGCCCTCGTTGAGCTCGTACTCCAGGCCCTTGTTCTCGAGTGCGTTGCCCAGGGCGCTCTCGGCCTGGTCCCACATCTCGTCGCTGCCGAGCCGGTTCTCCGGACGCGTCGAAAGCTCGAGCTTGTACTCGAAGCCGAAGATCTCGTAGATGTAGAAGGCGTGGTCGATGATGCCCGCGACCTCGGCCTCGATCTGGTCCTCGGTGCAGAAGATGTGCGCGTCGTCCTGGGTGATGTGGCGCACGCGCATCAGACCGTGCAGCGTGCCACTGGGCTCGTGGCGGTGCACCAGTCCGGCCTCGCTCAGCCGCAGTGGAAGGTCGCGGTAGCTGCGGCGGTCGTTCTTGTAGATCTGGATGTGCGCCGGGCAGTTCATCGGCTTCAAGCCGAACTGCCGCTCCTCGACCTCCGTGAAGTACATGTTGTCGCGGTACTTGTCCCAGTGGCCCGACTGCTTCCACAGCTCGGCGTCGTAGATGATCGGCGTGCGGACCTCGCGGTAGCCGCGCTGGATGTTCTGCTCCGACCACAGGTCAGCGAGCGCGTTCCAGATCTTCATCCCATTCGGGTGCCAGAACGGCGATCCGGGAGAAAGCTCGTTGAAGTGGAAGAGGTCGAGCTGCTTGCCGAGCCGGCGGTGGTCGCGCTTCTTCGCCTCTTCCAGATTGTGCAGGTACTCGGCGAGGTCTTCCTTGCTCAAGAACGCCGTGCCGTAGATCCGCGTGAGCATCGTGCGGTTGGCGTCGCCGCGCCAGTAGGCGCCCGCGATGCTCGTGAGCTTGAAGGCTTTGATCCGACTGGTGTCGGTGGCGTGCGGGCCGCGGCAGAGGTCGGTGAACGGGCCGTTCGTGTACAGGCTGACGGTCTCGGCGCCTTCGTTCTTGATCAGGTCCTCGATCAGTTCGACCTTGTAGTCCTGGTTCTCGCGCGAGAACTTGTCGATCGCCTCGCCGGTCGTGATGTCCTCGCGCGCAAAGGCCTCCTTGGCCTTGATGTGTTCGCGCATCTTCGCCTCGATCCGCTCGAAGTCGGCGTCGCTGATCTCGGCGCCCTCCGGGAACTCGAAGTCGTAGTAGAAACCGTTCTCGATCGGCGGACCGATGCTGATTTTCACACCGGGATACAGCTCCATCACGGCAGCGGCGAGCACGTGCGCGGTGTCGTGGCGCACCAGCTCGAGCGCCTCCGGCGACTTGCCGGTGATGATGCTGATCTGCGCACCGTCGGGCAGTTCGCGGCCGAGGTCGCGCAGCTCGCCGTCGACCTCGATCGCCAGCGCGGCACGAGCAAGCCCTTCGCCGATCGCCAGCGCAGCATCTCCCCCGGTCGCGCCAGCCTCAAGATCCAGCTTTGTGCCATCTGGAAGCGTGACGTTCATCAGGCGCGATCCTAGATGACACGCGCGGACGGCACCTATCCGCAGTTTTGTTTAGTGTGGTGGCGTCCGCTAGGAAAGGTTGCCATTCCATGAGTCCAGACCCCGCAGGAAGCGCTCCGCTGCCGGCCGGCGAAGTCGCCTATTTCACCACCACGCCGGAGGACCGCAGTCGCTTGACGACGTTCTTCCGTCTGATTCTGGTCATCCCCCACTACATCTGGGTTGCGATCTACGGGATCGCGGCCTACCTCGCCGTGATCGTCGCGTGGTTCGCGATCCTCTTCACCGCGAAGTATCCCGAGGGGATCTACAACTTCGTCGAGGGCTGGTATCGCTACTACGTTCGGTATCTCGCGTACGCGAACCTGGCGACCGACAAGTTCCCGCCCTTCAGCGGCAATCCCGACTCGCCTTACGAAGCGCACCTGCAACTGGGCCCGCCGCTCGAGAAGTACAGCCGCTGGAAGACATTGCTCAGGCTCATCCTCTTGATTCCATTCGAGATCGTCGCCTATGTGTTCCTGATCATCGCCTACCTGGCGTCGATCATCTCGTGGTTCGCGATCGTGATTCTGGGCCGCCAGCCGCAGGGTCTGCAGGACGCGCTGAACTTCGGCCTCAGCTACCCGATCCGCCTCGGCGCCTACGCGGCGCTGCTGACCGAGGACTGGCCGGTGCAGTTCACCGACGACTCGGTTGCCGAGAACCTCGCGGCCAAGGGCTACTCGCCGTGGCCGCCCAGTGAAGGTGGCGCACCTGCCGCTACCGCGCCGGCAGCACCGGTTGCTCCCGAGGCGCCCGCCGCGCCGGAGCCACCCGCGGCTCCCGAGCCGCCGGCCGCTCCCTAGTCGTTGCGTGTGGTCGTCGCCCGGCGGAGCGCATAGAGCGCAATGCCGGCGGCGACCGACACGTTCAGTGATTCCTTGCTGCCGAACTGCGGGATCTCAACGATCGCGTCGCAGATCCGCATCACCTCCGGGTCGACGCCCTCGATCTCGCTGCCGAGCACGAGTGCAAGTTCCGCATCCAGCGGGCACTCGAAGTCGAAGACATTGACCGCCGCGGGCGACTGCTCGAGCGCCACCGCTACGGCACCGCCCTCGCGCGCCGCGGTCACCGCATCAAGCGCCGTCTCGCTGTAGACGATCTTCAGCTGCTCTTCTGCGCCCAGCGCCGTCTTGGCGATTGCGCGGGTGTTGGCGTTCTGCACCACCGGGCTGCGTTTGTCGCCCGCGATCTGCGGATACGGCGTGATCCCGCAGCAGACGATCTCGCTGCCGCCGACCGCGTCGAGCGTGCGCATGATCGCACCGACGTTGTAGGTGCTGCGGATGTTGTCGAGGATGATCCGCATCGGGTCGCGGTGATCAGCCGACGCCGCAGTACGCCGCGATCGTGCCGGCCTTCAGCTCGACGTTGATGCGCTTCTCGTTGAAGTCCATCGTCACCGCCTGCGGCTCGCCGTTCACGACGACCGGGCGGATCGTGTAGCCATGCTTGGTCGCGAGCGCCTGGGCGTCCGGCAGCGTGCGACCGCGAATCTCCGAAAAGTCAAGCTTTGGCTGTTCTTTGCCGGGCGAGCAGGCGGCAGACTTCCCGCCCGCCTTGCCGCCCCCGGTCGCGCCCGGCTTCGCGCCGCCGGTCACCGCCGTCGGGTTGACGAGGTTCGAGTTGTCCTTCGGAGCGTCGTCGCCGCAACCGGCAAACGCCAGCGCCGCGATCCCCAATGCCACTGCCAGCCATCGCATGGCGGGCAGGCTAGGCGATTTCAGGCCACCGCTTGCCACCGATGTCGCTCGCAGTGGCACCCGCGTGGATGAGCCAAATTCACCCCCAACGCCCGGCGTTGGACGATCCAATGCCAGGCGTTGGGGTCAAAAACTGCATTGCGCTGCCGTCCAGCGCGCCGTCTACAACCCGAGCGTCGCGCCGATGATCTCGCGCTGGATCTCGCTGGTGCCGGCGAAAATCGTGCCCACCAGGCCGGCGCGCACGTGCTTCTCCATGTCGTATTCGAGCGCGTAGCCGTAGCCGCCCATCATCTGCATGCCTTCAAGCGATACGTGCTTGCACACCTCTGTGCTCTTGAGCTTGCACATCGACGCCTCCTTCGCGAACACTCGCGTCGGGTCGGCGTCGATCGCAGCGGCGCAGTCGTAGATCAACAGACGCAGGCACTCGATCTCGGTTGCCATGTCGGCGATCCGGTGCTTCAAGGCCTGGAACGAGCCGATCGGCTTGCCGAACTGCTTGCGCTCCTTGACGTACGAGAGCGTGTCATCGAACGCCCGCTGGGCGATGCCCAGATAGATCGCCGACAGGATGATCCGCTCGCTGTTGAGACCGGTCATCAGCTGCATCCAGCCGCCGCCCTCTTCGCCCAGCAACGCCTCGTCCGGGACGAAGCAGTCGGTGAAGAAGATGTCGTTGACCTCGTGCGGCCCGGCCATCGTCGGGATCGGGTGGATCTCCATCCCCGCTGTGTCCGCCGGCACGATCAGCATCGTGATGCCTTCGTGCTTGGAGCCCTCGCCGTCGGTGCGGACGATCGTGAGGATGTTCGTCGCGACCTGCGCGTTCGAGCACCAGGTCTTCTGACCGTTGATCATGTAGCCGCCGTCGACCTTCTCGGCCTTGCAAGTGAGCGACCCGACGTCGGAGCCGGCGCCCGGCTCGCTCATCACGATCGCCTCGACGCTTCCGGCGGCAATGCCACCGAGGATCCTCTGCTTCTGATCCTCGGTGCCATGCCGCTCAACAGCGCCTTGGACGATCGCCGTCGTGCCGAAACCGGCGGCAGGGATCATCCCGCGCGAGAACTCCTCGAGGAAAACGGTTTGGTCAACGACGCTTCCGCCGCTGCCGCCGTACTCCTCGGGAATCGATACGCCCGTCCAGCCGAGCTCACCGAGCTTCCCCATGATTTCCATGTTCGTCGGCTCGGTCCCGTTATTTGTGAGCTTCATCCGCTGCTCAGGCGTACCGACCTCGCGCGCGGCAAAATCTGCGATCGCTTCGCGAAAAGCGATCTGTTCTGGCGTAAATGCAATAGGCATCAGGCAGCCACCGCGCTCTTAACAGCCGGCTTGTACACGGTCACGACGGCAGCGCCGCCGAGGCCGATGTTGTGCTGCAGGCCGATCTTGGCGTCCTCGACCTGACGCTTGTCCGCCTGGCCGCGGATCTGCCACGTCAGCTCGGAGGCCTGCGCGAGACCGGTGGCACCCAGTGGGTGGCCCTTGCTGATCAGGCCGCCAGACGGGTTCACGACCCACTTGCCGCCGTACGTCGTGGCCTCTTCCTCGACCAGCTCGTGGCCGTGGCCGACCTCGGCCATACCGAGCGCCTCGTAGGTGATCAGTTCGTTGGCACTGAAACAGTCATGCAGCTCGATCACGTCGACGTCTTCGATCGTCAGGTCGGCCTCTTCAAGCGCCTGCTGAGCGGCCTTCCGGCTCATGTCGAAGCCGACGATCTTGATCGACGACTTCTCCTCGAAGGTGCTCGGCATGTCGGTCACCATCGCCTGGCCGGCGATCTCGACCGCCTGGTCCCAGAGACCGTGCTCGTCGACGAACTCCTCGTTCGCGATGATCACGGCGCCTGAACCGTCCGAAGTCGGCGAGCACTGCAGCTTGGTCAGCGGCGTGTGGATCTCCTTCGCCTCGGTGATCTCCTCGATCGTGTACTCGTCCTGGAACTGCGCGTAGGGGTTGTTCACGGAGTGCTTGTGGTTCTTCCAGCCGATCCACGCGTAGTGCTCGGGCTTGGAGCCGTACTTCTCCATGTGCTCGCGGCCGGCGTTGCCGAACATCTGCGGCGCCGGCGGGCTCTCTTCCCAGCCGCCGCGGCCTTCCATCATCGTCATCACGTGCTTGTCCATCGGGTTCGTACGGTCGAGGAACTTCGCGCCCAGCGAGCCCTTCTCCATCTTCTCGAAGCCGACCGCAATCGCACAGTCGACGAGACCGCCCTTGACCGCCTGGCGCGCCATGAACAGGGCGCTGCTGCCGGTTGAGCAGTTGTTGTTGACATTGACCACCGGGATGCCGGTCAGGCCGAGGCCGTAGATCGCGCGCTGGCCGGCCGTGCTGTCGCCGTAGCAGTAGCCCACGAAGGCCTGCTCGATCTCGTTGTAGTCGATGCCTGCGTCTTCGAGCGCCTTCGTGCCGGCCTCGAGAACCATGTCCGGGTAGTCCCACTCCTTGGATCCCGGCTTTTCGAACTTGGTCATGCCCACGCCGATGACGAACGTGCGGTTGCCCTTGCTGGCCATTTCTCTATTGCTCCTTGATGGTGCTTGATGTCTTGTCTGGCGGCTCGAAGTCGAGTCCACCGAAAAGTCTTTGTGTGCTGAATCGCCCGCTCTGCAGCCCAACTCGCTTGTCGAGCGTTCAGCAAGTGAAATGGTAGCGTTCTTGTCTGTATGGAGGCACAAACAAAGAACATGCGCCAGCTTCAAGCCGACGACGCGCGTCGCCGCTTGATTGAAGCCGCCGGCACGCTGTTCGCCGAGCGCGGCTACAACGACAGCAGCGTCGCCGCGATCGGGGAGGCCGCCGATGCATCGCGCGGTCTTGTCAACCACCACTTCGGCAGCAAAGAAAACCTCTTGTGGGCGGTGATCGAGGATCACATCCACGACTGGGAGCACGAGGTCGTCGCCCCCGCGATCGCCGGCAAGCGCGGACTCGACGCGCTGCACGCGATGATCTTCGCCCACCTCCAGCTCGCGCACGAGCGGCCGGAGAAGATGCTGCTGCTCTACCGCCTGATGGGCGAAGCGCTGGACCCGCGCAAGGGCCTCGCCGAGGAGTTCAGCGCGCTGCACCACCGCTGGCGCGAGCTCGGCAAGCACTGGTGGAACGAAGCCGTCGAGGACGGCACGATCGATCCCGCAATCGATCAGGATGTCAACGCTTCACTGATCATCGGATCGGTACGCGGAATTACGCTCGACTGGCTGATGGCCCCGGGCAGCTTCGACATCGATGCCGCCTACGACCAGTTCTGGGAGATGTTGGTCGGACTGCTCGCGCCGCGCTAGCGCGTGCCGCCCCACGGATCCTTCACGGCGGTGGGCTGCAGGCCGACGCCGTCCATCACGTAGCGGCGATTCGGCTGAGGCCGGTTGTGCTGCTCCGAGAGCGGCGACGGCGCGCGTCCGGCGGCCGGCTGCGACGGCGCAAGCGAACGCAGATCGACGGGCGCCTTGACCGTGTCGTCCTGTCGCCCGGGCAGACGCTTCGGTCCGAACAGCACGACGAGTGCGAGCACGGCGAGGCCGAGTTCAAGTGGAGATATACGCATTGCCGAGTCCTTCCATGGCTGCGACGCAGCCGCCGAGATGCTGGACACCGATCCAGCGACGGTCGATCCGTCCAACCCAACATAGGACGAGACGCCGGCAATTGCAAGATTGTCGCTACGAGTAGAAACCGAGCTCGTGCGGCAGCGGAGCCGGGCTGAGGCGCTGGCCCGAGCCGCCGGCCGATCCCGAACCGAAAGCCATCGCGAACTGGTGGTCCTCGGGTGCACCGTGCGCGCCGATGCGACGCTGGGCAACCGGCGACGGTGCGCGGCCGGCCGCGTACTGCGACGGCGCGAAGTTGAAGTTGCGTTCGCGTTCAACCGGCACGTGAACGGCCGGCCTCTTGAAGCTGGGGAGCTTCTTCGGGCCGAAGACGATGAAAACCGCGAGCACGGCAAGGCCAAGTTCCAGCGGCGTGATTCCCATTTGTGGATTCCTTCCGAGTTGCTGTCAACCACCGCAAGCGATCACGTGCGGACGAATCCTTCGTCCCTTTGAACACGGTCTGCAGATCGCCTTTGAGCGGCAGCTTCCGAGTGATTTGCACCGAGGTGCGTTGGACTCAACGTAGACGAAGATCCGAGATTTGGCAAGCCCGAAAATGCGCTTCAGCAGGGGAAATTGCTTTGCAATCTACGGATCAGTACAACCGACGTCCACCCCCCGCGTGGTGTAGAGGCGAAAACCACCCGATATTGAGGATGCCAGTCACCAAATGGAGGAATTCCCCCGATGCTCCTACACCGCCGAACCACTGCGCTGCTGCTCGCGTCATTGGCCTCCGCCGTAGCTCTTTTCGCGCTACCGGCCGGTGGGTCAGCCGCGACGATCGGCAGCAACCTCGTAAACGCTCCCAACTCGAACGGCGGCTGCACGAACCTCGTGCCGATCCCGCAACCCGTCAGCTGCACATTCGTGATCAGCACCTTGAACGGCGCGTCCACGGCCGTTGACGGACTCTCACCTACCGTGCCGTCGGTCATCACCGGCTGGCACGTGTCCGTCGCGGCCGGTAACCCGAGTGACGCGCTCGGCATGCTGCGGGTGCTTAGCGGCAATCTGCCTGTCGCGACATCCGACCCCGTCTCGCTGCCGAGTGCAGGCGGACTGGTCAATGCGCCCGCGCGAATCCCGATCCAACCGGGCGATCGCCTCGGGGTCAGCGTCTCTGGCACCGTGCCGATGCTCGGATCGCTTGGCAACATGCTGACGACCGGCGCCGGAGTCGGATCGGTCGACAGCGTGCTTTCGAGCGTGCTCAACAACGTGCCAATCGTGCCGTCGCTGCTCAACAACAGCGCGCTGCAGATCAGTGCCGACATCGAGGTCGACGCAGACGGCGACGGCTTCGGCGACGTCACGCAGGACCTCTGCCCGCTCGTCGCGGCACTGCAGGTCGTCTGCCCCAGCGTCGCAATCAGCAATCCGTCCTACATCGCTTCGAACGGAGTGCGGCTGACGCTTTCCGAGTCGAGCAAGATCTCCATGAAGGTCGAGCGCATCACCCGTGGTCACAAGAAGAACGGCAAGTGCCGTAGTCGCGCTCGGCGCGGCAGGCGCTGCAAGATCGTGAGGACCGTCCAGCGGGTCGACAACCTGGTCGCCCCGGCCGGTACTTCGACAGTGCCGATTGTCACCGCAAGGCTGAAGCCCGGCTCGTACCGGGCGACGATCACCGCGACCGGCACCAACGGCGTCGCAACCAAGGCAGTCGTCAGCTTCAAGATCAAGCGCAAGCGGCGCTAGGGACGGCCCGCCAGGCGCACCAGGGGACCCGTGTCCGAGCGCCGCGAACCATAATCAGGGGATCGCGGCGCCGGACCGGACATTCACGATTCTGTACGACGCGGACTGCGGCTTCTGCCGGCGGATCCCGCGTCAAGTGCTGCGCGTGGCGCAGCGAGCGGACGTGGTGATGGACCCACTGGAGCTGCAGGACCCAGCCGCCGAGCGGCTGCTCGCACCGATGCCACGCGAGGAGCAGATGGCGTCTTGGCACCTGTTGTCGCCGGACGGATCCGTGACGTCGGGCGGGGCTGCGCTGCCGTTGTTGTTGGATTCATTGGGACGGTTCTCGCTGATTGCAAAGGTCGCGCGCGGTTTCCCACGCGCGACCGATGCCGCGTATCGCTTCGTCGCAAGTCACCGCGCGGGATTTGGAAGGGTCACGCGGTGGCTGCCCGACTATCGGGCGAGCTAGCGACGGGCGCTCAGATCTGCTCCGGCAGCTTCAGCGGCTGCGAGGTGCCGACCAGCGCGTACTGCGGCTCCTGGGTGCCGGGGTGTGTCGGCAGAGCTGCGTACTGCTGCGGCTGGTCCGCGGGCTGCGCCGGCTGCTGCGCGATCGGCGCGTAGGCGCGAGGCTGGACCTCGGGCTGCGGCGGCACGGTGGCTGCCTGCGGCTGCGGCTGTGCGTAAGCCTGCACGGTCATCGTCTGCTGCTGCGGCTGCGAAAACATGTGCTGCGGCGGTGCGACCGAAGTCGACAGCGGCGACGGCGCACGCGCGGCAGCCGGCTGCGACGGCGCGAGCGAGGCCAGGTCGACCATGTTCTTGTTCGGCGCCTTCTTGAAGCTCGGCAGCTTCTTCGGGCCAAAGAGGACGATCAGTGCGAGCACGGCGATGCCGAGCTCAACAGGCGTGATGTTCATTGCGGAGTCCTTCCAAATGAGATATCTGAGCTTCCGTGCGCACCGCGAAATGCGAACGTGCACAACTTGTAACACGAAAGCGGGTGTCGAGGTACTCCGAATCGACGTCTGACCTGGACGCGTGATCGATCTCGGGATCTGTGGCCAGACCTATTCGCTGTCGGCGTATTCGAGATCCGAGTCGCGTTTCACGGCGAGCGACCCTTCAAGAGCTTCGATACGCGCCGACATCTCGCGAATGTGCGAAATGAGTTCGTCGTGTTTTTCAGCGGCATCTTCCCCGGCGCTGTTGCGCACGAAGTACTGAGCGATCGAGCCGGTGAGGACCGCAACAAAGCCGATTCCGATCACCATTACGAACAGCGCGAGGAACTTGCCTGCAGTTGTATGTGGCGATTCGTCCCCGTACCCAACCGTTGTCACGGTGGTCGCCGACCACCACATCCCCTCCCACATCGACACGTGCCGCGGCCGCTCCATGAGTGCGAACGCAGCACCGGCCCCAACCACGCAGACCAACGCGACAAGCGCGACGTATGGCAGACCTTGCGGCGACATGACTTGACGCGCGCGCTTCGCAACCCAGACGAGCCGGAACAAGCGCGACAAGCGCAGCAAACGAAATCCGCCGGCTCCTGGGAATGCGACTGGAACAGCCAAGAAGACGATCAGCGTCTCGATCCAATGCGATTTCAGCCAGGCGACCCGGTCGGGTACGACATACATCATCGTTGCCCATTCCACCGCGAAAGCTGTCCAGCAAATGATGTTGAGAGCGACTGCGATCTCGTGCCACGGAGACTGCGACAGCGAATACTCCATCACGACTGCCGGGATCACGAGGACGGCGAAAAACAACAGCGGAATCTCAAACCGCTGTTCTATTTGCCGAGATCGATCGTCCACGCGGCCACCCTACCCGAAAATGTGGACCACGCAAAACAAGAAAGCCCGCTAAAGGAGCGGGCTTGCAAGGGATGGGCGTTACTGGGCTCGAACCAGTGACCCCCAGCTTGTCGAGCTGGTGCTCTCCCAACTGAGCTAAACGCCCTTGCGAGAGGTCAGGTTAGTAGGTGCCAGGTGGGCGCGTCTAGATCCTGCGGGTCTTGCAGACCCACTTGTGGTGTTTCTTGACGCAGCGCTTGTACGTGGTCTGGCTGATGAATTTGATCTTCAGGCGCGAGGTGTTGATCCCGAACACTCGGGTCACAAGCGGACCGAGATTTCCGGCCGGATCCGTCGCCTGAATCGTCAGCTTGTGGGCGCCTGGAGTGCGGTGGCCGAGAGTGAGCGGCGACTCGCAGGGCTCGGGTGTTGAGCCGTCGAGGCCGCACTTGAATTCGCTGCCGGCTTCGGCGCCGAACTTGAACGTGACCGTGCGGCTCTTCGACGATGACTTGTTTGCCGTGCCGCCGCTGAACGAGATGGCCGGTTTCGTGCGGTCGATCGTGAAGACGTACGCGGAGACTTCGGAGTACTTGTCGACCGGTGGGTTCGGCGTGCAGTTGAAGCCACCCATTCCGTCGGGCACGCAGGTCTCGGACGTGTAGGTGAAATACGCCTTGACCTCAAACGTGTGCGCGCCGTCCGCGAGCCCGCTGAGCACGGCGGTCGCTCCGCAAGCGGCAACTGGCGCGGCGTCGACGTGGCAGTAGTACTGGATCGGATTTGCGATCGAGTACTCGAACGTCTGCGTCGCGGCGCTGGAGACCGTGCCCGGCACGGTCAGGAGCTGCGGTTTGACAGCACTCGCGCTCGCCGGAAAGGCGAGCACGGAAAGAACGAGGACGACCAGTGCCGCGCGCCTCAAACCTGCCCCACTCCGCTGCGAGCCGTCTGGATCATCTCGGCGAACGTATCGCGGCTGGTGTGCTGGGGCTGCCAGCCGGGGATCGCCTGTTTGATGCGGTCGTTCGACGCCAGGTACGGGTACTTGAAGAAGTCCACGAACGACGGTGGGATCTCGACGTTCGGCATCTTCAGGCGCCACATGCCCCCGGCGAGATCGGTGAACGACTGCTCGCGCACACCGCGGACTTCCAGGCCGGCGAGCTGCGCACACTGGTGCCAGGTGATCTCGCCGTCGGGCACCAAGTTGAAGACGCCCGGGTGCTCGGACTCGACCAGCTGCACGATGCCGCTGACGGCGTCGTCGATGTGCAGAAACTGAGTCGGCTGGTCGCCGGTGCCGAAGTCCGGGAAGAAGCTCTGGTTCTCCCACATGCGCACGAGGTGGTTGTCGGCGCCCGGCCCGAAGACGGTGCACGGGCGGACGATCGTCATCCGGCGCTGGCGGTGCAGGGTCGCCCACAGCTGGGCGATCCGGTCTGCCTCGGCGGCGTGGCGGGCGTAGACGTAGCGTGCGTGGCCGTGCACCGGCTGGTTCTCGGTGATCGGTACCGGGTTGGCGCGCCAGGGTCCATAGGCCATCGTCGCCGTGGTCACGACCGCGCGGCCGATGCCGCCTGCTGCTGCGGCGGCGAGCACGTTGAACGTGCCGTTGACGTTGGTTTCGTACATCGCGGGCTCGTCGTGCGTCGGGTCGACGACAAAGGCCATATGGATCAGGACGTCGGGCTCTTCCTCGGCGAGCGCGGTCGCGACGGCAGCGGAATCACAGACATCCAGCTTGCGAAAGGTCAGTTTTTCTGGACGAAATGCGGGCGGCCGGATATCACCGACGACGACAGTCTCGGTCTGTTTTTGGGCCGCAAGCTGCTCCGCAACGCGCGATCCGATGTAGCCGGAGCCTCCCGTGATCAGGTACCGCAACTTTAACTTTCGTCCGAGGTTTCCATAAACGACGTGACCCTAAAGGAATCAGCGGTCATGTCGATGAAAATAAACATAGAACCAACGGATCAACCCAGCGATTGCGGTTGGTGGAACGTTCTAGAGAAAGGGTCCCTTCGGGGGCCCTTTCTTCTTTGAGGGCTCGGAATGAAAAGGCGACGACCGGAATCGAACCGGTGTAAACGGCTTTGCAGGCCGCTGCGTAACCATTCCGCCACGTCGCCAAGCGAGGTTCTCCCCCTCGTGCTGGGCAAGGTTAGTGGACCGTGAGCGATCTGACGAGGTCCGCTTTGCAAAAACCCACAGCGGCGGGGCGCGCAGCTACAATCCCAAAATCCTCGCGGATGTAGCTCAGTTGGCTAGAGCGTCTGCTTGCCATGCAGAAGGTCGAGGGTTCGAGTCCCTTCATCCGCTTCTGATCGCCGGTATTGTTGCCCGCAACGTGTCTACTCAAGAATTCAAGTCGCCCGCCAAGTTCTACGACCGCTTCATGGGTCGTTATACCGAATCGCTCGCGCCCAAGCTCGCGGATGTCGCCGACGTAGGTGACGGTTCGAAGGTCGTGGACATCGGCTGCGGCCCCGGCGGACTGACCGTCGAACTGGCTCGCCGGACCGCCGAGTCGAACATCGCGGCGATCGATCCCGGCGAACTGTTCACGGAGGCCTGCCAAGAACGTGTCCCCGGCGCCGACGTGCGCACTGGAATCGCAGAAGAGCTGCCATGGGAAGACGCCTCGTTCGACGCGGCGCTGGCCTGCCTCGTCGTCGCGTTCATGAACGACCCGGACAAGGGCATCGCCGAGATGGCGCGCGTGACGCGCCCCGGCGGCAAGATCGCAGCCTGCATGTGGGACACCGCCGGCGGCGGCATGCCGATGTTGGGCCTGACGTGGAAAGCGCTGCACGCGGTCACCGGCGAGGCGAATCGTGATCAGAAGCGCGCCGGCACGGCGGAAGGTGACATCGCCGAGCGATTCGAGCGCATTGGTCTGCAAGATGTCGTCAGCGGAACACTGACGGCTCACGTCGACTACCCGGACTTCGAAGACTTTTGGGAGCCGATGACACATGGCGTCGGCCCCGCCGGCCAAGCGCTCGGCAAGTTGGATGACGCAACCCGTCACAAGGTGCGCGACGAACTGCGCACTCTGGTTCCGGACGGTGCGTTCACCCTCGAAGGCCGCGCCTGGTACGCGGTCGGCACCGTCGCCTGATCAGATCGCGGCGATCGCTAGCGCGGCCGCGATCAGCAGCAGGGCTGCACCGAACTCACGCCTGCCGATCGCTTTGAAGTAAGCGATCAAAATGCGGCGGTAAAACAACGACCAGCCGTAGTCGATCGACTCCGGATTCCAGCGCGGACCGATCAGCCATTCGTCCCACGAGGCGATGTCGGGACGGCGGCGCGGCGACAGCACGACTGAGGAGCCGTGCAGCGCGAGCAAGATCGCGAAGAATCCAGCCAGCGGATACATCAGATGCAGCGGCGCGAGAGCGTGCGTCGCCACGAGCAGCAGCGCTACGCCCACGGCGATGCACGCGTAGGCGCAGGCCTTCCACTGGCCCGCCGTGCGCGGGGGATTCGGCAGCAGCAGCCAGCCGAACCCGGCTTGACTCAGTCGTTGCTGGGTCACCACGCTCATCCGCTCGGCGTCAAGCGCCACCAGCAGGCCTGTAGCGATCACGATCAACGCAATGAAGATCATGCTTTGAGTATCGGCCTGTTCGCTAAAAGCAGGCGTTGAGCGTCCAGCGACTTTTGTAACGAAAGTGATCTGAACGGGACGCGTGTGCGGCGACTAGAACGCCGCAGCGTCAAGCGCCTGATTGACCAGCAGGTCCGCGTCCTTGTTCTGCGCACGCGGGACCGAACGGATCGCCCAGTCGTCAAAGCCGGCCAAGGCATTGATCGCCTCGGCGTAGAGCGGCTTCATGTCCGGGTGCTTGACCTTGTACTGGCCGTTGACCTGTTTCTGCACGAGCTCGGAGTCGTTGACGACCTCGACCTCGGTCGCGCCCATCTCTTTGGCGCGTTCCAGGCCCAACAAAAGCGCCTTGTATTCAGCGACGTTGTTGGTCGCCACGCCGATTGCCTCCTTGGCGTCGCCGACCACGTCGCCATCGGGCGTGCTGAACACCGCGGCGATCGCCGCAGGCCCGGGGTTGCCCCTGGCGCCGCCGTCAACGTGGATCACGAGCTTCATTCCGCGGGATCTTCGCCTGCTGGCAGGTCGGACTGTTCCTGCTCGGCGGGCGAGGCCGCGCTCGGCTCGGTCAGGAACAGGCGGCCGAAGCCGTCGGCAGCGGCGTTCCAATCTTTGATGCGGTCGGCCAGCTCGATCGAGTCGTTGCCGCGGCCAGACTGCTCGACCGGCTCGGTTGCGTCGCCCAGACTGACGCGGTACGAGTACCAGGCGATGTCCCAACCGACGAATACCTCGATCGTGTTGTCGGAGTCGTTGATCGCCGCGACCTGCGGGTCGCCGAGCGAACGGGTCAGTCCCGCGATCGTGCGCGGGAACTGCGACATGTTGAAGAGTTCGAGACCCTGCTCGAGGCGCGCCTCGGTGCCGGTCGGGATCGCGCGGATGTCGCGCTGCGGCTGCGGCGGTGGCGGTGGCGCCTCGGTGTCCTTGCGGTCGCGACGACGCGAAGCCCGCGCTTCACGTCGGCTGGCCTGGTCTCCGCGCTCAGTAGTTCCGGTGCCGGCGGCAAAGCCTTCGGACTCGTCCGGTTCAGGCGCGCCGAAGAATTCGGTCACGCGCTTGAAGAAGCCCTGGCGCTCGCCGCGCGTCGGACGCAGCTGCACGATCTCCTCGCCCTCACGCTCACGCACCCAGCGGGCGCGCTCGGCGCGCGGCACGCAGAGTTCACAGACGACGTGGCGACTCGAGTCGGGCGCGACGAACCAATGGACTTCTTCGCCCTGCAGCAGGCGACGCCCGCAGACGGAGCAGGATTCAGGGTCGAGCTTTGGGCGCAGTTCCTTGACGGCCATGTGGCCAACAAGTTAGCTAGAAGTCCCCGTCCTCCTGCAGGCGGGACTTCAATCGCAGCACGGCCTTCGTGTGCAGCTGCGAAACGCGCGATTCGGTGACGCCGAGGACCTCGCCGATCTCACGCAGCGTGAGGTTCTCGTAGTAGTAGAGCGCGACGACGAGCTTCTCTCGCTCGGGCAGGCGACTGATCGCCTCAGCGATCTGCTCCTTCACGTTGACGGCGTCGTAAGACTTCTCGGGATCGGCGGCGTTGGGGTCTTCGATCGTGTCGAGCAGCGAAACCTGACCGCCGCTGCTGTCGCTCACCGACCACAACTCGTCGAGCGCGATCACCGCGCTGTTGGAGATCTGCTGGATGTGCTCTTGAAGTTCTTCGGGCGTGACCTCGAGCTCTTCGGCGAGCTCCTGATCGGTCGGCGCGCGGTGCAGCTTGTGCTCGAGCTTGGCGTTGGCGCGCTCGAACTCGCGGGCACGCATGCGCACGGAGCGTGGCACCCAGTCCATCGAGCGCAGCTCATCGATGATCGAGCCCTTGATGCGGCTCATCGCGTAGGTCTCGAACTTGATCTCGCGCGACGGCTCGAAACGCTCGATCGCGCTGATCAGTCCGGTAAGTCCGTAAGAGATCAGGTCGGCGTCGTCGACGTAGCTCGGCAGGCCGGAGCCCATCTTGCCGGCGACGTACTTGACGAGCGGCGAGTAAGCCAGCACGAGGCGCTCGCGGGCGTGCTTGTCGCCCGTCGCCTTGTACTTCTTCCAAAGATCGCGCAGCTCAACGTCACCGAATTCTCCCCCGATCCGGCGACTGCGTCCTTGGTTAGCTGGTTTCGTTTCCGTCATTCGTCAGCTCTACGCGTTTCCTCTATGCCCTTGGATGGGCTTTCCCGTACTGCGCCTGCAGTCGAGCAGACTCTACCCGAGTGTAAATCTGTGTGGCTGATATTGAACGATGACCCAAAAGTTCCTGCACGGAGCGGAGATCAGCACCGCCGTTGAGCAGATGCGTTGCAAAGCTGTGACGCAAGCTATGTGGCGATATTCCAGCCGCTACACCTGCCTGTCTGAGGCAAATCTGCAACCTGCGCCTGACGTCACTCGGTTGCAACATCTGTCCGGATTTAGTGAGGAACAGGCCGGTGGTCTGCCTGTCGGCGCCGCTGGGAACCAGAAGCGGTCGACCACGGTCCAGGTAGCTGCGCAGCGATCGCACCGCGTGCTCACCTACGGGCACGAGACGCGTACGTCCACCTTTACCTTCCACTCGGACCTGTTCCTCATCGAGGTCTACGGATGAAAGCTGTAGTTGGATCACTTCCGACGCACGAAGTCCGCAGGCGTATGTCAGTTCGAACATCGCGCGGTCCCTCAGCTGCAGTGGTGTGGAGGTCGGAATGCCGTCAAGCAGCCTCTGAACCTCGGCCTGGTTGAGGACGCGCGGCAGGTCGCGCGACTGCTTCGGAGTGGTGAGCAGCTCGGCGACGTTCTGCGTCACCTCACCGCGCTCGAGCAACGTGGCGTAGAAGGTGCGCACGCTGGCGAGCTTGCGCGCCAGACTCGACGCCGAAAGCCCGTCGGCGCTGAGCTGCTGCGCGAAGCGGCGGAGCGTCTTGTGGTCGAGCTTCGGCGCATCGAGCTCGCGCTCGGATGCCCACGTGGCGAGCTGGCGCAGGTCTGATTCGTAGGCCTTTCTGGTGGCGTCGGAGAGTCCGCGGCGGCGCAGCGCGAGATCGAATCGGTCGAGGTCGAACTGCCAGGCCTCGGCGCAGCTCATGCGATGTACACCGGCGTGCCCATTGGAACGCGGTCGTACAAGTCGATCACCTGCGCCGGAATCATCCGGATGCAGCCGTGCGAGGCGGCACTGCCGATCGAACCCGGCGCATCGGTGCCGTGGATCCCGACTCCGTCAACGAGACCGATCCACCGCGCGACGATCGGGTTGCCGGGACCCGGAGGGATCGTCTTGCCCGCGAGGTCGCCGGCCCATGCGCTCGTCGGAACGTGCCAGGCGGGATTGACCTGCTTGTCGGTGACCGAGTACAGACCGGCCGGCGTCTCGAGGCCGGATTGACCCACTGCAATCCCGTAAGTCTTTTTGAGCTTCAGCTTCTTGTAGAGGCGCAGTTTGAAATGTCCGCGATCGACGATGATGATCGTGCCGAACTTGCTTGCGAGCTGGCTGCGCGTGACCTTCGCCTTCTTCGTCTTCACGGGAACGCGGATCTTGCGCGCGGTCGTGGGATTCTGCAGGCGATCGACGATCTCGTTGGTCAGCCGCCGCTTCTTGACCGCGAGGCCCGGCTTCGCGTCGACTTCGCCGATGCCCGTCGCCGAGTAGGAGATCTTTGCGTCGATCGGGTCCCGGTCGTACTCCTTCTTGACCTTGGCGACGAATTTGTTGACGCCGTCCTCGTCGTAGGTGACTTTGGTCGCGACCGTGACGTTGCGGTCAACGCCCGCGGCGCTCTTCACGGCGCTCGCGACGAAGAAGCCCGAGTTGCTGCGCTCGAGGGCTTCATCGACCATCGCGTCGGTGTCGACGTGCACGCCGGACACGCGCGGTGTGAGCTTGACGACTTTGCCTTCGTAGCTGATCTTCAGCGGACGGGCGAGCGGCGCCTGGACCTCGTCTTCGAGCTTCTGCTTCGCCTCGTCCTTGGAAAGACCGGAGATGTCGACCCCGCCGGCCGTAACGCCCTGGCCGACGGTGTTGGCGCGCGCCTTGTCAAACGCGAACGCGCTGAGCAAGAGCAACAGGACTACGCCTGCCGCGATCATCAACCATCGATTTCTGTTCATCTGGCTTTATGTTCGACGATCCCGCGGGGGAATCGGGCAATTTGAAATCCGCATTGCGGATGCAATCCCCTGGTAGCTAATTTACGCCGATCTATTGAGTGTTCGCTCCGGATGCCGATGAAGGCGTATCCGAAGCCTCGGTTTCTTCGAAACTCAACACCAGTACGCCGCGTCAGCAACTAGATTCTCCCCCGTGCGATCCAAGGAAGATGTAAGAACAGACGTCTGGCGCTCGATGGACCACCAGGGCGTGTCGCGGTTTCCCGGCGCCGAAGGTCGAATCCCGAACTTCGCCGGCGCGAAGATGGCGGCCGAGCGTCTTGCCCGACACGCCTACTGGAACGACGCCGAGGTGCTCAAGTGCAACCCGGACTCGCCGCAGACGCATGTGCGGCGGCTGGCACTTGAGGCCGGTAAGTCGATCGTGATGGCGGTGCCCCGCCTGCGCGAAGAGCACCCGTTCCGTCTGCTCAATCCGAAGAAGATGACGAAGGACCAGATTCGTGAGGCGGCGACGATCAAGGGCGCGCTAAAGCACGGCGAGGTCCTCGACCTCGAGCAGGTGCCGAAGCTGGACTTGGTTCTGACCGGAGCGGTCGCCGTGAACCTGAAGGGCGCGCGCGTCGGCAAAGGCAGCGGTTTTTCTGATCTTGAGTACGCGCTGCTGTACGAGACCGACAAGGTCGACGCCAAGGTGCCTGTCTGCACGACTGTGCACCCGATCCAGATCCTGCGCGAGAACCTGCTGGTGACGGCGCATGACATCCCCGTCGACCTGGTCGCGACGCCGCGCGCCGTGATCGAGGTCGAAGGCACTTTCCCGCGGACCAACGGGATCCTCTGGGATCACCTGCAGCCGCCGCAGATCCACGAAATCCCGGTGCTCGAGCGCTGGGGTTACGCGGCGTAGCTCTTTCAGCGTTCGTCGGATTTGTTGTGGCGCTTATTGAATGCGGCGCCAATTAGCCGCTATCGTTGCCTTCGATGAACCCCGCGACCATCGATCGCAATGCGGATCAAGACCGCGCGTTGATTGACCTCGACCAGTACGGAACGGTCGGACGCTCCGAGTGGATGGACATCGACTGGGCGGCGCACACGCACATCGCGACCGTCGGCCAGGATCAGATTGAGTACGTGGAGTACGGCGCAGTTGATGCGCCGCCGCTGATCCTGATTCACGGGTTGGCCGCGTCCTGGCAGTGCTGGCTCGAGAACATTCCCGCACTGGCCCGCGACTTTCGCGTGATCGCGATCGACCTGCCGGGCTTCGGCCGCTCGAAGATGCCGCGCGACCAGATCTCGATTCCAGGCTACGCGCGCGTCGTCGCCGAATTGATGGACTCGCTCGGCATCGAACGCGCTTCGCTGATCGGCAACTCAATGGGCGGGCAGACTTCGCTGCGCTTTGCGCTCGACTATCCGGAGCGGGTGGAGCGAGTGATCCTGGTCTCCCCCGCCGGCTACTCAACTTCCACGCTGCCGTCCGCGGCGCGCAACGCCGCAAGCGTGTTCAGCCCAGCCATCCGCCCGCTCTTGGGCGCAAACCGCGAGATCGCCGCGCGCCCACGCCTGCGCAAGCGCGTGCTGTATGGAATCTGCGCTCACGCCGACCAACTGAGCCCGGACATCGTCTTGCAGCTGATGGGCTTTTCGAAAAAGCCTGGTTTCTCAGACGCGCTCGACGCGTTGCTGTCGCACGACTTCCGCGAGGAGCTCGTCAATGTGGCCACGCCCGTCTTGATCATCTGGGGCCGCAAGGACCTGTTGATCGGCTCCGGCGACGCCCACCGCATGGCCGCAAAGATCCCCGGCTCGCGCAAGATGGTGCTGAACGACACTGCGCACGTAGCGATGGTTGAACGCCCCGCGTGGTTCAACGCCACGGCGCGCGAGTTTCTGCTCGAGAGCTAGGTTTTTTCTCGCGGTTTAGTTGGTGACTGCGCCGAGCGACGCGGTCGACACGTGCTTGGCGTACTTGCCGAGCACACCACGCGTGTAGAGCGGCGGCGGTGACTTGTAGGCCGCGATACGGGCGGCGATCTCTTCTTCGCTGAGCGCGACGTTGAGCTCGCGTTTCTCGATGTCGAACGTGACGGTGTCGCCTTCCTGGATGGCGCAGATCGGACCGCCCAGGGATGCCTCTGGCGCTACGTGGCCTGCCATCAGGCCGTGCGTGGCGCCCGAGAAACGGCCATCCGTCATCAGCGCGATTTCTTCGCCGACGCCCTCGCCGACGAGAGCGGCTGTGACCTGGAGCATCTCGCGCATGCCGGGGCCGCCCGACGGGCCCTCGTTGCGGATGACTACGACGTCGCCGGCTTTGATCTCGCTCTTCTCGACTGCTGCAAACGCGTCTTTCTCCGATTCGAAGACTCGCGCAGGGCCTTCATGGAAAACGCGTTCATGGCCTGCGAGCTTTACGACACAACCCTCCGGGGCAAGATTGCCCTTGAGGATCGCGAGACCGCCCGTCGGCTTGAGCGGGGCGCTCAGCGGCAGAACCACAGGCTGACCTTCGGTCTCGTTCGCTTCGCGGGCATAGTCCGCCACGGTGTTGCCTTCAACACGGATCGCGCCCTCGTTGAGCAGGCCGGCTTCGAGTAGGCGATTGGCGACGACCGGCACGCCGCCGGCATCCCAGAAATGCTTCGCCAGGTACTTGCCACCCGGCTTCAGGTCGCACGTGAGCGGCGTCTTGCTGCTGATTGCGTCGAACTCCTCTATTGCGAGATCGATCTCGGCTTCGTAGGCGAGAGCGAGAAGGTGCAATACGGCGTTGGTCGAGCCACCACTGGTGCAGACTGCCGCGATTGCATTCTGGATCGATTCCTTGGTGATGACGTCGCGGGCGCGGAGTCCGCGCTTGAGCACATCGACCACGAGTCTGCCTGCGTCCTCAGCGACCTGCTTGCGCGCGCCCGCCTCCGCCGGAACCATCGCGCTGCCGGCGGGCGAGATACCCATGACTTCGAATGCCATCGCCATCGTGTTGGCCGTGAACTGACCACCACAGGCGCCGGCGCCAGGTGACGCGGTGTTTTCAATCTCGTTCAGTTCTTCGTCTGTCATCTTGCCTGCGGCGTGTGCGCCGACCGCTTCGAACACGTCCTGGATCGAGACTTCCTCGCCGTGGTGCTCACCCGGAAGGATCGATCCGCCGTACAGCATCACCGCCGGCAGGTTGAGGCGAGCGAGCGCCATGACGGTGCCGGGAATTGTCTTATCGCACCCGGAGATCGCGATGACGGCGTCGAACGCGTGACCTCGGCTGACCAGCTCGATGCTGTCCGCGATCACCTCGCGACTTACGAGCGACGTTCGCATGCCCTCGTGACCCATCGTGATTCCGTCGCTGATCGCGATGGTGTTGAACTCCATCGGGGTCGCGCCTGCGGCACGAATGCCTTCCTTTACCGCAGCGGATACAGCGCGCAGGTGGAAGTTGCAGGGCATAGTTTCGGTCCAGGTGTTGGCAACGCCGATGATCGGCTTGGCCAATGCCTCGTCGTCGAATCCGATGCCTTTCAGATACGCGCGTGCGGCGGCCCGTTCGGGTCCATCAAGCAGTGCGCGGCTTTCGTGTCGTGTGTCGAAGTCAGGAGTCATGGGCGGCGATATTAGTTGTTCTTTCGGGCCGTGTATGACCCGTCCGCGATGCGCTGAATCTCTCCAGCGAGTTCGAGTTTCCCGAGCTCACGGATCAATTCACGTGAGTCGAGATTCGGAACGTGCGTTGCGATCGCGGTGGGATCACGATCCCCAGCTGCAATCGCGTCGACGATCTGCGACTGCGTCTTGTTCAGGTCGCGCGTTTTGACTGGCCGGAGTTCGCCGCAGAAGCCGAAATGGTCGAGTACGTCGTCCACACCCCTGACGAGCAGCGCCTCCTGGCGGGCGAGCATGTCGTTCGGCTTGGCACTGAGCGGCGACGTGACCGGACCCGGCACGGCTCCGACCTCATGATTCATCTGGTGCGCGAAATCGACCGTGTAGCGCGCGCCGCTCGTCATCGTCCCCTCGACGATCACAGTTAGGCGGGCAATTCCCGCGATGATGCGATTGCGAGCCGCAAAAGCCCATCTCTTGGCTTGAGTGCCTGGTGGATTCTCGGAAATCACACAGCCCGATTTGGTGAGCTCTTCATGCAGCAGCCGGTGCGATCGCGGGTAAGCCGCGTCAGGACCGCCGGCGAGCACCGCAATGGTATTGCCGCCCCCGCGAAGCGCTCCCCGGTGTGCGGCGCCGTCTATGCCGAGCGCCATGCCGCTCACGACGGCGATGTCGAGTGCAGAGAGCTCGTGGCCGAGCCTGTAGGCCACATCGCGTCCGTACGCCGAAGCGCGGCGCGCGCCCACGATTGCGACACTCTCGCCGCCTGCGAGCTGAATGAACTGCTCGAATCTCCCGGCACCGAAGATCACCGGCGGGGTGTCGTTCAGTCTGCGAAGCCCGCGGGGGAACTCTCGCGTATGCAGGCACACTGCCCAGATGTCGTCGCGGGCACCACTTGAAAGCAGAAGGTCGAGGTAGCGGTCGATGGCATCAACCGTCGACGGCGATTCGCTCTGCAGGCGTTCAGTCATCGCTCCGGGCTCAAGCCTCAACAGACGCGCACCCTCGGCGGGGGTCGCAAATCGTCGTTCCGCGTAGCGCAGCGTTTCACAACGAATGACCGAGTGGCGCATGCATTCCAGACAGGCCTTCATTGATAGCCCCCCGGTTCAAAGACGCGGAACGCAAGTGCCTCAGCTACGTCGTCGGCATTGATCGAGTCGCGGTCTTCAAGGTCGGCGATCGTCCGCGCCACCCTTAGCGACCTGTCATAGCCACGCATCGACAGCGCTCCTCTCTTGTAGGCGTCGTTGAGTGATTCACGCACCTCGTCGGGTGGCGTAAGCAGCAGCCGGGTCCGTGCGCCGTCCAGCTGACCGTTGCAATGCACACGCTCGTCGTGGAATCGCGCCGCCTGCCGCTCACGGGCGATCTCGACGCGTTCGCGCACAGTCGCCGAGTCGCTAACGGGCCCCGCCTCGACCTCGGCCGGCGTCGGCCGATCGACCCTGCAGTGCAAATCGAATCGATCGAGCAATGGACCGGAAAGACGGCGGTCGTAGCGGGCGATCTCTTGGGGGGCGCAGCGGCAGCGGTCTCCACCTTGCCCGCAGGGGCACGGGTTGGTTGCGCCAACGAGCATGAAGCGCGCAGGGAAGTCGCGTGTGACCTGACCTCTGGTGACGCTGATCGTTCCCGACTCGAGCGGGGTCCTCAGCGACTCGAGCGTTCGGACCGAGAACTCGGCGAGCTCGTCGAGAAACAGCACGCCATTCGTAGCCAGAGTCGCTTCGCCAGGGGTTGGCAGCGCACCGCCACCGATGAGACCCGACGGACTGATCGAATGGTGTGGAGATCGAAATGGCCGCTGGGAGACCAATCCGTCGACGCGTAGGTTTCCCGCGACGCTCTGCATACGGGTGACTTCGATCGCTTCTTCCCGGGTCAAGCTTGGCAAGATCGACGGCAGGCGACGCGCGAGCATCGTCTTCCCGCATCCGGGCGGACCCTTGAGCAGAACATGGTGCCCGCCCGCCGCCGCGATCTCGAGAGCGCGCTGACTGAATACATGCCCGCGCATGTCCCTTAGATCCGGACCTTCCGAGGCGCTGTGATCCAGCGGTGCAGCCGATACTGGCTCCCACGCGCCCTCCGCGATCGCGATCAGGTCCCCCACCTTTCGCGCCGGCGCGACTGCGATCTGTTCAATCAGCAGGGCCTCGCGTTGATTGGAATCCGGAACTACGAGCGTTCTCACGCCGTCAGCCGCCGCTGCCTCAGCCACCGCGATGACGCCTCGCACCGGGTGCACCCCTCCATCCAAAGAGAGCTCACCGACCAGCGCCATCTCGGCGATGCGCCCGGTCTCGATCTGTTCGCTCGCGGCCAGCAACGCGCACGCAATGGCGAGGTCGAACGAAGGACCGACCTTATGAAGGTCCGCGGGAGCCAAGTTCGCGGTGATTCGCTTCTGCGGGAACTCGAAACCCTCGTTCAACAACGCGGCGCGTACCCGCTCGCGTGACTCCCTGACGGCTACGTCTGGAAGCCCGACGATCGCAAATGCAGGCAGGCCGCTTCGAACGTCGACTTCGACCGTCACGCGGCGGGCAAAGATGCCCTCAATCGCATATGTCGTGGCTTTTGCCAGCACGACATCGAGACTGGCGTCCCGCGTGTTGCGAATCAAGACGGGTTTCAAACAATTCTGCGACGCGAATGTAAATCAAGTCACGCGCTGCCAAATCGATTCGATTTCGTGTGCGAATTGTTTGGATCGGGTCTTGTTCCGTAACGCGCCGCCCGCAACGATCGCGGCATGGAAACGAAAATGACTCCTGACAGGCGAGCCACCATCGGGCGAGCGGGTGAATCAGCGGTGCGACAAGACGTTGAACGCAGAGGATGGACAGTGCTTGCCTACAACGTCCGCTGGCGAGACGGTGAGCTCGATCTGGTTGCGCTCGACGGCCGGACCTTGGTGTTTGCCGAGGTGAAAACACTGATTGCGCGTGGAGCCGGATGCAAACCCCCGTTCTCGCCGTTCGAATCGATCACGCGAAAGAAGCAGCTTCGAATTCGCGCGCTCGCAAAGCGCTGGATCATTGACGAACTGCAACGGCAACGCCGGGAGCGTCAACTCAGCATCACTTCAATCCGATTCGACGCGTTTGCGGTGATTGCGGAGCGCGACCAGACGATCCGCTCGATCGAGCATCTGGAAGACGCGTTTTGAGCGGCGCTTTACGCGACCAGTTCGAACTGCTCGTACGCCGTAGAAGCGAACGAACGGCGGTGCAAAGCAGTGGGCCCGAACTCGATAATTGCATCGCGATGGGCGGGCGTCGCGTACCCGACGTGCTGCTCGAAGCCAAATTCGGGGAAGCGTTCAGCAGCGCGAACCATAAAACGGTCTCGCGAGACCTTGGCGACAACCGACGCAGCGGCGATTGCGGCACTGGTCGCGTCGCCCTTTACGACAGCTTCGCACTCCCTGTCGAGACCGAACGGCATGTAACCGTCGCTGATCAAGATCGATTCGCGGGCGGCGACGCGAGAGAGCGCTGTGCCGAGACAGTGCAGGTTCGTGCGGTGGAGGCCGAACGAATCAATGTATGCAGCAGATCGCGCGACGACCGCGACAGCGGACGCAGTCCGCGTGATCAACTCGAACAGCGACTCACGCTTTGCGGCAGTGAGCTTCTTCGAATCGTTCAGTTCGAAGAGCAGTTCAATCTGCGATTCGGCGATCCGGTCGTAGTCGAAGCGGACTGCCGCGGCGAAGATCGGGCCCGCGAGACATCCACGACCAGCCTCATCCGTGCCGGCGACGCTGTTGCCACGTGCGCGATCGAAATCGATAAGCGACGAACTCCCCATTGCCAACTCACCGTACACACGCAAGCGGCGGGGTATTTCGAATCGGACTTAGAGGCCGCCGATGCGGTTGGGCGGCCAGTAAGTCCCGAAAGCCTCGCCGACGATGCTCGTTTCCGGGATCGGACCCCAGAATCTACTGTCGTCGCTGTCGTTGCGGTTGTCGCCCATCATGAAGTAGTGGTTCGGTTGAATCGTGATGTCTTGCCCGTAGGTACAGCTGGGCTTAAACGTCACCGGGTCGTCGCAACTGTCTTCCTTGTTGATGTAAGGCTCGATCAGCTTCTTGTCGTTGATGTACGCGTGGCCCTTGATGATCTTCAGCTGATCTCCAGGCATCCCGATCACACGCTTGATGAACGCCTGAGATTCAGCGCCTGGATTCGGCTGAGGGCAAGGCATTTTCGGCGCTTTGCCGATCTCCGCCGCGAAGGTGTCGGCGGACGGACCGATGTAAGTCGTTCCCGGCGGCGGACCGTACTTCTCCCCGGTTTGCACGCCGCACTCGCCCTGATTGGCGCCTGGCGGCGGGTGGAAGACCAGGACGTCACCACGCTCGGGCGTGCCGAACCGACCTTTGACCCGGTTCACCAGCACTCGCTGGCCCTTCTGAAGCGTCGGCACCATCGATTCGCTCGGAATCTTGTACGGCTTGACGAGCAGCCACTGGATCAGAAACGCCATCAGCAGCGCGACGATGACGATCGCGACCGTCTCAACGACGGGATTCAGCTTCTTTTCCTCGGATGGCGGCTGTTTCGTCATAACTTCACCAGCGGGGCGTCCGCCAGCGCCGGAACTAAAGCAGGCCCACGCGCTTTGGCGGCCAGTAGGTCATGAACGCCTCGCCGACAATGTTTTCTTTCGGCACCGGCCCCCAGTACCTGCTGTCGGCACTCGCGTTGCGGTTGTCGCCCATCATGAAGTACTTGCCTGGCGGGATCGTGATATCGAGCGAAAACGTGCAATCGCTGCTGTACGTATCCGGGTCGTCGCAGCTGTCCTGCTTGTTGATGTACGGCTCGTTCAACTCTTTGTCGTTGATGTACGCGTGGCCCTTGATGATCTTCAACCGGTCGCCGGGCATTCCGATGACGCGCTTGATGAAGTTCTCGCTGTACTTGCCGCCGGTTCCCTTCGGGCAGGGCATCTTTGCTCCAAGCAGGTCATTGCCACCGTCTTGGTACGGCTTGCCGGGCAGATACTCCTGGCA
>JBOGYW010000005.1:0-46103 GCA_050696815.1 Solirubrobacterales bacterium
GCCGGCCTCGCGGCTGAAGGTCTTGACGTCGATCACGACGCCGCCCTCGCCGTGCGGCACCTTCAGGGAGGTGTCACGCACCTCGCGCGCCTTCTCCTTGAAGATCGCGCGGATCAGCTTCTCCTCTGCCGTCAGCTCGGTCTCGCCCTTCGGCGTGACCTTGCCGACCAGCAGGTCGCCCGACTTGACCTCGGCGCCGACGCGCACGATGCCGCGGTCGTCGAGGTTGCGCAGCGACTCTTCGCTGCGGTTCGGGATGTCGCGGGTGATCTCTTCGTCACCGAGCTTCGTCGTGCGGGCGTCGACCTCGTACTCCTCGATGTGAATCGAGGTGAGGACGTCGTCCTTGACGATGCGCTCGGAGAGGATGATCGCGTCCTCGAAGTTGTAGCCCTCCCAGGACATGAACGCGACGAGCAGGTTCTTGCCCAGCGCCATTTCGCCCTGGTCGGTCGAAGAGCCGTCGGCCAGCAGCTGGCCGGCCTTGACCTTGTCGCCGACGTTGACGCGCGGCTTCTGGTGGATCAGCGTGCCCTGGTTGGAACGCATGAACTTCAGCGTCGGGTACTCACGCTTCTTTGAGCCGCTGGCGACGACGATGCGCTCGGCGTCGACCGACTCGACCACGCCGTCGGCCTCGGAGACGATTACGTCGCCCGAGTCCATCGCGGCGCGGTACTCCATGCCGGTGCCGACGAGCGGCGCCTCCGGGATCAGTAGCGGCACTGCCTGCCGCTGCATGTTCGAGCCCATCAGCGCGCGGTTGGCGTCGTCGTGCTCGAGGAACGGGATCATGCCGGTGGACACCGACCAGATCTGCTCCGGCGAGACGTCCATCAGGTCGACTTCCTTCGGCGCGAGGGTCACGTACTCACCCTCGAAGCGGCAGGCGATGTCACCCTTGAACTTGTTCGTCTTCGGGTCGACCTCGGCGTTCGCCTGGGCGATGCGCTTGTCGGTCTCCTCGTTGGCGTCGAGGTGCACGATCGAGTCGGTGACGAGACCGTCCTTGACGACGCGGTACGGCGTTGTGACGAAGCCGTGCTCCGAAACGCTCGCGTGCGACGAGAGCGAACCGATTAGGCCGATGTTCGGGCCTTCCGGCGTCTCGATCGGGCACATGCGGCCGTAGTGGGTCGGGTGAACGTCTCGCACCTCGATCGGCGCGCGCTCACGGGTCAGTCCTCCCTGGCCGAGCGCGCTGAGGCGACGGCGGTGGGTCAGACCGGAGAGCGAGTTCGTCTGGTCCATGAACTGAGACAGCTGCGACGAGCCGAAGAACTCCTTCAGCGCGGCCACGACGGGACGGATGTTGATGATCGTCTGCGGCGTGATCGTGTCGGCGTCCTCGGTGGTCAGCTTCTCGCGGACGGTGCGCTCCATGCGGTAGAGGCCCATGCGGAAGTAGTCCTGGATCAGTTCGCCGACGGTGCGCAGGCGGCGGTTGCCGAAGTGCTCGTACTCGTCGAGGCGGCTCTGGATCGGCTCACGCGGGTAGGTCTGCGCCTCGGCGGCGTAGTCCTTGATCTCGATGTCCTCCGGCATGCCCATCGTGCGCGGCAGGTCGACGAGTTCGGCGACCAGTGCGACGATGTCGTTCTTGGTCAGCTGGCGCTGGTCGAGCGGCTCCTTGAGACCGAGGCGCTTGTTCAGCTTGTAGCGGCCGACGCGGGTCAGGTCGTAGCGCTTCGGGTCGAAGAACAGCGACTCGAGCAGGTTGCGCGCGTTGTCGAGCGACGGCGGCTCGCCCGGGCGCTGCTTCTTGAACAGCTCGATCAGCGAACCCTCGTGGCTGAGCACGCCCTCGGCGTCGGCCTCGAGCGTGTTGCGGATGTACCCGCTGTTGTTGAACATCTTGAGGATCTCGTCGTGGTCGACGAAGCCCAGGGCGCGAAGCAGCACGGTGACCGGCAGCTTGCGCTTGCGGTCGATGCGCGCGTAGACGCGACCCTTCTTGTCGATCTCGACTTCGAGCCAGCTACCGCGGCTCGGCATCAGGTTGGCGACGAAGACCTGCTTCTCGCGGTCCTTCGGCTCCATCAGGTAGGCGCCCGGCGAGCGCTGCAGCTGCGTGACGACGACGCGCTCGGTGCCGTTAATGATGAAGGTGCCGCGCTCGGTCATCCACGGGAAGTCGCCCATGAAGACGGACTGCTCGCGGATCTCGCCGGTCTCGCGGTTCTGGAAGGCGACGGTCACGGAAAGCGGGCGCGAGTAGGTGAGGTCCTTCTCGCGGCACTCGGCGATGCTGTGGGCCGGCTCTTCGAATTTGATGTCGCCGAAGACGACACCGAGATTGCCGGTGTAGTCCTCGATCGGAGAGACGTCGTTGATCGTCTCGCGCAGGCCGCCCTTCTTCGGCTCCACGAGCCATTCGAAGGACTGCTTCTGAATGTTGATCAGGTTCGGTACGTCAAGTTTCTTGTCCAAGCGCGCAAATGTGCGTCGCTGTCGGGGGGCAGGCGCGGTGGTGGCCAAAGCTGTGCAGCTCCTTCAGCTCGAGTTTCGATTTACAAAATGTGAGGCCGCGGCTCGGTCACGCGACCCGTTAGTTGATTCCCGCTGCTGGAATTGCCCTCACGCGGGGATGGGGGTAGACACGCGGAGGCGTCTAGGGAAAGATGTGTCTCGACCTCACGGACCCCGGAGTCGAGCGTTCGGCTCGGCCTCACGGCTGCGGTATAGGTCAGGAACGGGAAACTATATCAGTCTTCAGACGGAAAGTGGACGCTAGTCCGCGTGGCAATTTCTGTGTCCTGAAAGGACAGAAGCCGGCCGTGAACGGAGTCACGACCGGCTACCCCTCTGTCCCTCTACCGCGCAATGGCAGAGATGTTGCCGTCTGAGCGCCGGCCTTACTGGGCTGAGTCTCTCTAGGGAGTCTCAAAAATGTCCCTTCAACAGGTACATGCGCGAGCGGGGATATTTATGCGGAGAAATTTCTAAAGAAACCGAAAAGTTTCTTTGAACGTCTTGAGCGCTTCGAGACCTACTTGCGAACGCGCACCGCGATCCACGCCGAGTACCCGTCGTCGTAGGGCCAATCGCTCTTGCCGGAGAGCACCTTTGCGCGGAACTTCAACGTGAACGACTTCGGCACCGGAGACGTGCGGCGATACGGCTTGAACGTGAAGCCACCCAGGCCGTTGGCGTTCGCCTGCGCCGGACCCGTCTGTGGATCGCCGAAGTCGTTGAGGAATTCGAGCGTCACGGGAACGCCGGACGGTGAGAACCCCGCGAAGGCCCCGCCGAGCCTGCCGCGGAAGCGCACCGAACCGCCGACGCGCAGCCACCTTCGATTGACCGACAGTGTGACCGGCGCCGCGACGCGCAGCTCGGCGCCGGCCGACGCTGCCTGCGCCTGGTCGCTTTGCGCGAACTCGACGGTGAATCGCCGATTGGGCCCCGGGTCGACCGGAAAGCTGTAATTGCCTGCAGAGTCGGTCGTGATCATCTGCAGCGGCTGCTGCGCACGATCTCCGATCGCCGCGAAGACTGTGAGCGGCCGCCCGCCCAGCGCGGAGCCGTCGGCAGCGTGGAGCGTGCCGCGGAGGGTCGCCTTTTTGCCGTATTTGACCGACAGCACCTTGTAACCGACCGGTGCTGACCCCTTCGACTTGCAGGCCCGCTGCTTCTTCGTCTTCTTGCACTTTGCCGCGACCGGCGTGCTCGGAACGAGCTCTGAAGTCAACGTGGTTGCGACCCGCAGCGGCAGCTTCGCTCGCATCGAGAGGTCCGTATCGCCGATCTGGTCGTATGCCGCGGTGTTGCCGGCGCGATCGCGCACCGCGATCCGGAAGGCGTAGTCGCCGGCAGGCAGCTGAGCATCCGGGATGTCGGCGCTTACCGGCACCGACCCGTCTGGCTGCGCGTCGATCATGGAACTCGGAAGCGGGTGCCACCCGCCGTCGGCGACATCGAGGCGGCGATACTGAATCTGAGCGTCGGCGATTCCCGAATCGGCGTCCTGGGCGACGCCGGTCAGGCGCGCCGGACGCGCGGGGTCGCGTGGATCGAACGATGCCGTCGGCGGCGTTGTGTCCGACTGCACGCGCAACTCCTCGACCGTGCCGGCGTTCCCGGCCACGTCGGTCGCGAAGTACTTGACGCGGTGGTCGCCTGCCGGCGGTTGAACGTTCAGTCCTCCGCCAACCACGGTGTTCTCAATGCCGCCGTCGACGCGATAGGTGACCGAGGCCACGCCCGACTCGAGATCGTCGTCGACCGGACTCTCGTCACCATCGACGCCCGTCAGCTCGAGCGCAGTCGCCCCATTCGTCCATCCGCTGGCCGGGGCGCCGGCGACCTTGACCGTCGGCGCCGTCACGTCTACACGCACGTCGACCGGCTGCGAAACATCGGACCACACGCCGGCGCCTGACTGGGCGCGCACGTGCAGGTAGTTGTGACCTGCCGGCGTGTCGGCGGCAATCGGAAACTCGCCGACGGCGCCATTGATCGTTCGCGCCGCAGGCGGTGTCGAATTCGCCGTCTGGTTGATCGTCGTGGCATAGCCGCAGATCCCGGATTCCAGACCGGCAAGGGACTGACTATTGACCGGCGCCTTCGGAATGTGACTGAGCGCTTCACGGTTGAACCACGGCAGTGCCCCAACCGTCGGCGGCTGCGGCGTCGTCGCATCGCGTTTCACAGTGAACTTGCCCTTCATGCCCAGGTTATGAACTTCGTCCTCGACCCACACGCGGAACCGCCAGTAGCCGTCGCCCAGCAACGGGACGCTGTTCAAAAAGCCCTGGGCGGGCAGGCTCGCGATCAACTGCGAGCGGTACTGCTGGTTGCTCTCCGTGCCGAGCGGAACGCCGGCCGCGTCAACCTTCTGCGTCGTGAACCAGGCGAAGTTGAGCGGAGACTGCTGGCCCGCCTCCGGCTCATCGGCCGGGTTGGTCCAGCGCAGCGACACGTTGTCCTTCGGCGTCCATCCACAGTCCGAAAGGTCGCCGGCGGCCGTCGCGAAATCCTCCGGCGCCAGCGGGCGGGTGTCGTCGAGCTTGATCTTCACGGGCTCGGAATCCGAGAGATTTCCAACCGCGTCCTGCGACTCGACGAACAGCGTATGTTCGCCGTCTTTCAAGCCATCCAATGCGTCGGTCAGGTACCCGTTCCAACTGATCGAACGTGGACAGAGGCGTGAGAATGGATAGAGACCCGCCGTCACGCCGCCGTACAGCAGATCGCAGTTCGTCGAGACGACCGCAACAGCCCCGCCCCCTTCGGTGAAAAGCGACGCGTACTTCATTCCCGCGCCCGCCATGTCGGACGCGCTGAAGTAAGCAGAGACATACGCGCGCTTCTGCCAGAAGCTGAAGACATACGGCGTTGACAGAACCGGCGGCGTGGTGTCGTGCACCGTAAACGAGACGTCGTGCAGCGCGATCGGCGCTGCGGGGCCGCACTGCACGGCAACGCACTCGATCTTCAGTGTCAGATTGCTCACGTACACGTCAGACTTGCTGACGATCAGAGGGTCCGCTCCCGCCGGACGATCGTCCGGCACCACAAAGAAGGGGGCGCCGGTTGCGCAACCGAGCAGCGAGTAGCGGTATCCGGTCGGCCCCGTCTCGCCACCGCTCAGCACCAGCGACACATTGGTCGTGGTCAACGGGTTCGCATCCGGGGTCAATGCCAACGACCATCTGTTGGTCGCTCCCTGCGCGACGGTCTGGCTGGTGTCGAAGCCGAGGCCGGGGTTCGGGCAGGATCCGCTGGAGTGCGGCTTTCCAGTGCTGTCTGTCGGGTACCACCCGGTCGAGCCGGACAGATCAGATGAAACGTAAGGGATCTGCGAACAGCTGAGCATCTGAAAATCAGCCGCGCCAGCGGGCGGGCAGCAGACCGCGAGCGCCGCTGCGGCGATCGTCCCGAGCAGGCAGAACCGCTTCATCGCAACACCACTGTCTTCGCCGCCGACAAACCGGTCTCGTACACCCAGCCATCGACCCACGGCACGCGGGCACGGAACTTGTACTTGACCGCCCGATGACCCGCCGCGAATGACTGCGGGTAGAACCAGCGGCCGGACTGGTCGGTCGTGGTATCCGGAAAGCTCTCCCACGTGCCGTCGCCGCCCGCGTACTGGACCTCGACCGTCTTGCCGGACGCGGGAATTTGAGCGCCCGGCGCAGTCACCTGGCCGCCGAATGTAAGGCGCCACCTGCCGGCCACCAGTTTGCGGGTGATCGACATCGTGATCCTCGCGCGCGTGTAGAGCTTCGCCGAGGCCGCCGCCGGTGCGTGTGAGTCGTCGCCCGAGTACTTGGCGGTCACCGCGCGTGACGCACCGATGTCAAGGATCTGCGAAAACGCACCCTTCGCGTCTGTCTGCGTCCGTTTGACGAGCACCGGCGAAGCCGTGCCCACGGTTTCGTAGATCGCGATCGCCGCGCCGCCGATCGGCTCCCCTGCCGCGTCGCGCAGCGTGCCGGCGAACGCCTGGCGCGCGCCGTAGTTCACGACCGTGCTGTCGCGCAGACGCGGTGGCGACACGGCCGACGTCACGGTCCGGCACACACGCTTCTTGCCCTTGCCACTGCAGCGTTCACTTTTGACCACCGTCGGGAAGCCGGCGTCGAGCGCTGTGAAGGCGCGTAGCGGCAGCTTCAGCACTGCCGGGGCGCCGTCCGCGTAAGTGCCCGCGCTCGCCGCGTGTTCGGCGACGTCGCTCGCGCGCACGCGTAGGTCATACAGGCCGTCCGGCAGATCCTCATCCGGGATCGTCGCGCTGAGATCGAGTTTCTTCGAATCGACTGCCGACGGGCGCACTACATCGCCGAGCGAGTGCCAAGCGGTGTCGCCGAACGCGCGGTACTGCATATACGCCTCGCGAACGCCTGACGATGTGTCGGTCACACGCGCGAGCACCGACGTCGGGTGCGCTGGGTCGGGCGGCGAGAGGGCGACCTTCGGCGGCGTGATGTCGCCGCTCGCGCTGACGATCCGTTTTGATTCATTGCCCGCGGCGTCGCGCGCCTTGAAGACGACCTGGGAGGTGCCTTCGGCGAGCGGGCCGTCGATCGCGCTGACCGAACTCCAGACGTCGGTAGCGCCCAGTGGCACCGCCGACATCTTCAGGTCGCCTTCTCCGGTGGCGTCGACATGCCCACGCAGCTTGTGCGTCTCCGAGTACCAGCCGCCTGGGCCGGGCGGATCGATCTCGATCGCCGGCGCTGCGACATCGACGCTGAACGGGACGTCCGCGATGTCCCCGCCGACACCGGAGCAGCTGATCGCGCGCAGATGGACCCAGTTCGTTCCATTCGGCAGAGCAGGCGGCAGCAGAGTCGAGGTCGCGTCACCCGCGATCCCGCCGAACATGCCGGGGTCGGCTGCGGCGCTGCGGTTGATCAGCAGCGCGTAGCTGCAGATCCCGGAGGCAATTTCGGCCGCGTTGCTCGGCCGCAACCACGTCAGTTGTTTTGTGCCGCCGTCCAGCGCCTGGCCCGACAGCGTCGAAGGAACCGCGATCTGTGGCGCCTGCGGCACCACGCTGTCGACCGACAGGTCGAGCGTCGCCTTCGCGCTCGTGTTGCCGGCGCGATCGACTGTCGTCACGGTGACCTTCCAGTGGCCGTCGCTCGGAATCTCGATCCCGTCGATCGAGTGCACGACGTCGTCCTCAGGGTTCGGCACATTGCCGGAGACCCCCGCAGGGCCGTACGGATCGTCCGACGTGACCACGTAGTGGGCGTGGTCGATCCCGGACTGCTTTTCGTTCTCGACGTCCTCGCCCTGGTTGGCCCACGCGAGGCTGATGTGGCGCGTCGGCGACCACCGGCTGGAAGTGTTCGGAACGAGGTGCAAGTCCTTGACGACGGGCGCGAAAGTGTCTGCCAAGACTTCAAATCTGTACGGGTTGGACTGGTTTCCAGCCGCGTCGAACGCCCGGATCGCCACATGGTTCAATCCTTGGCCCGTCGCGTACTGAAAGTCGACCTCGTTGCTTGTCCAGGTGTGGTAGCTGTCGACCGCCTGCGGACAGAGATACGGGATCGACAGTGTCGTGTACTGCTTCCCGCCGCACTGAGCGCTCGAGTTGCTCGTTTCGTAGAGCGTCGCCCCGAGCGTGTAGTTGTCAGCGTGTATCTCGTAGGTGACGTTTTTGATTCCCACGCCGTCGGTGTCGGTCGCACGCACGCGGAACTCTTTCGGAGTGTTGGTCCAGGCGTTTGGCACAACGCCGAGACTGTGCTTCACCCCATCCTCGTCCGGGATCTCCGCGGGTTCAAACTGGCTCGGCAGCACCTGCGGCGGCGTGTTGTCGTCAAAGGTGATCTTCAGATTCAGCACGACGAGCGGCCGGCTCGGGTCGCACGGCGTCGACGGGTAAGTCGGGCAGATGCCGCGGAGCACGAAGTATCCGCCACCGCCTGCCGGCAGCTGTCCGTTCGCGACCGTCATCTCGTGGTGTTCGGCGACCTTGACGTCGGAACTCGCGGGCAACACCATCGGGCCGCAGTCCGTGTATCCGCTGCCGCCGCAGACTCGGACCCCCTGGGTGATTCCGGTGTCGGAGCCGTTCCCTCCGAGGAAGTCGAAGCTGACCTTCGAGATCGTCCCGTGTGGCGTCGTGTCTGCCGGGTAAATCAAACCTGGATTGCCGGGTCCGATGATCTTGCCCGGAATCGGATTGAACATCAGCTCGGCGGGACAACGCGCGCTGACGGTCCACTGCGCATACGAACCGGCATCCTGAAAAGCACCGAAGCCGAGATCCGCGCCGGCCGAGCACGGCTCGAGTACGACCGACCTCGCGCCGGCCGCGCCGGCGAACGTGATGAGCAACAGGACTGTGGCCGAGACGGCTAGCGCCGCCGACCGAATTCGGTGAGCATGCATCGGCGTTTCCCCCTTACGGCGCCAGATCGGGACTCTGGGTGCTTGACCCAGATTCAGCCGGCGGGCTCGCCGGCGATTGATTGGAAGAGCTGCCGGGGATCGATCCGCCGGCCTGCGGGCCGTCGACCGACGAACCCGTGTCGACCGGTTTGCCGGCCTTCTTGCCGACCGCGTCGGCGGTGGTCGCGTCACGTGGGTTGCGCGAAGAACGATCTGCGCCGCGGTGATTTGGCTTCTGTGCCGCTGCTGCGAGCGGCTTGGGAACCGCGTTCTGAGCCGGTGCGGCGGTTCGCGGCGCCGGCTTGTCGTTGCCGCCGTTGTGTTCGATCACGGCGCCACCCGCAATCAACGAGGCCGCGGCGCCCGCCACCAGCGCGGCCTTCTTCGCCAGCGCCATCTCGCTGCCCTGCTGCGCGCTCGCGGCGTGGCCAAAAAGACGCTCCTGCAGATTCGCGTAGGACGACTGGCAGGCATCGACGACGCGCTGCCACAGTCCCGCAGAACCGACCGCCGCAAGTCCGACCGGCAGGAACGCCGCCACGCGGTCCGGCGCCTGCATGTATTCGCGCAGCGTCGACTGGCAGGTCAGGCAGTTGCGCAGGTGTAGTTCAGCGTCCGCCTTGGGCTGGCCGCTTGCGATCCCGTCGGCGATCTGCAAGAGCACGCCGTCGAAGCGGCGGCACTCGGCGCCTGAGTCCAGCCGGGCGACGCGCTCACGAAACGCGCTGCGTCCCTCGGACAGACAGCGGTTGACCTTGGCGTACGAGAAACCCGTCTGGTCGATGATCTCGTCGTAGTCCATGCCCTCGGCGCGCAGCAGCAGGCAGCGCACCTGATCGGGCTTGATCCGCGCCAGTGCCTCGCGGCCCTGGCCAAAGCGCTCGGCGTCCTCGATCCGCTCGTGCGTTTCGTCGGCGGCGATCGAGACCGTCTCCGAGTAGTCCTCGTAGGACTGGTCGGCGAACTTCGCGCTCCGGCGGTGCTCCATCATCGCCTCGTTCTTGACGACCGTCAGCGCCCATGCGAGCACGCGCTCGTCGTCACCTTCCGGGGCCTTGGTCAGCAGCGTCTCCAACGTGCGCTGGTACGCATCGTCGGCGTCGCTTGCGCTGGCGCTGTGGCGCCGCGCGGCGCGCAGCAGCGTCAGCCCGTGAAGCTCGACAAAGCTTTCTACAAACCCGCCACGCGGATGTCCGCCTTCGCGAACGTCCCTATCGATCTGCACGCGCGTCGTTGCCACGCAAGTCTTCCCCTGCCACCAGTAATCCGTACGAGATATCCGAGCTTGGGTCCGGTGAGCGGTGAGCCCCGAACCCCCATGCCTGAGCCATACCGATAAGTAGGCCTAGACGTCAAGATATCCCACGAACACCGTAACTGTGAAGTAGTTGCGGCGAAACTATTTAGGCCTACCGAATAGGTGGCCGGCGAACTACGCCAGCTTCGACTCGAGTTCGGTTAACTGCGCCGTCATCTCGGCCGGCAGGTGGCTACCGAACTTGGCCAGGAACTCCTTGACCTGGGGTAGCTCGGCCTTGACCAGCTCCGGGTCGACCTCCAGCAGCTCTTCGAGCCGTTCAGTGCTGAAGTCGATGCCGTCGAGGTTGAAGTCATCGACCTTCGGCACGAAGCCGAGCGGCGTCTCGTCGGCCTCAACGGCGCCGTCGACACGGCGGCAGACCCACTCGAGCACGCGGCTGTTCTCGCCGAAGCCCGGCCACATGAACTTGCCGTCGTCGTCCTTGCGGAACCAGTTGACGTAGAAGATCTTCGGCAGCTTGGCGCCGGCCGTCTGGCCGATGTCGATCCAATGCTGCATGTAGTCGCCCATGTTGTAGCCGGCGAACGGCAGCTGAGCGAACGGGTCGAAGCGCAGCTGGCCGACGGTGCCGGCCGCCGCGGCGGTCATCTCGGACGACATCGTCGCGCCGAGGAAGGTGCCGTGGTTCCAGTCGAAGGCCTCGCGCACGAGCGGCACAACAGTGGCGCGGCGGCCACCGAAGAGCATTGCGTCGATCGGCACACCGGCCGGGTCCTGCCAAGAGTCGGCGATACACGGTGCCTGGTCGGCCGCGACCGCGAAGCGCGCGTTCGGGTGCGCCGCGGGCGCGTCGCTGTCCGGCGTCCAGTCGTTGCCGTGCCAGTCGATCAGGTGGGCGGGCGCTTCCTTTGTCATGCCCTCCCACCAAACGTCGCCATCGTCGGTCAGCGCGCAGTTGGTGAAAACGGTGTCGTGCGTGATCGAGGCCATCGCGTTCGGGTTGGTGTCGGTGCCGGTGCCCGGCGCGACGCCGAAGAAGCCGGCCTCGGGGTTGATCGCGTAGAGCCGGCCGTCGTCGCCGAACTTCATCCACGCGATGTCGTCGCCGACGGTCTCGACCGTCCAGCCTTCGACAGTCGGGATCAGCATCGCCAGGTTGGTCTTGCCGCAGGCGCTCGGGAAGGCTCCCGTGATGTGCTTGACATTGCCCTGCGCGTCCGTGAGCTTGAGGATCAGCATGTGCTCGGCCATCCAGCCCTCGTCGCGCGCCATCACGCTGGCGATGCGCAGCGCGAAGCACTTCTTGCCGAGCAGAGCGTTGCCGCCGTAGCCCGAACCGTAAGACCAGATCTCACGCGTCTCCGGGAAGTGAACGATGTACTTCTCCTCGTTGCACGGCCACGAGACGTCTTCCTGGCCGCTTTCGAGCGGCGCGCCGACGCTGTGCACTGCCGGCACGAAGTCGCCGTCGCTGCCGAGCTGCTCCAAAACCTTGGCGCCGATGCGGGCCATGATCCGCATGCTGGCCGCCACGTACGGCGAGTCGGTTACCTCGACGCCGATGTGCGACTTGTCGCTGCCGATCGGACCCATGCTGAACGGAATCACGTACATCGTGCGACCGGCCATCGCGCCGTCAAAGATGTTGTTGAGGGTGCCGCGCATCTCCTCGGGGTCGGTCCAGTTGTTCGTCGGACCGGCCTCTTCTTCGGTCGCGGCGCAGATGAAGGTGCGGTCTTCCACGCGCGCGACGTCCGAGGGGTCGCTGAACGCGAGGTAGGAGTTGGGGCGCTTCGCGTCTGACAGCTTGCGGAAGGTGCCGTTGTCGACGAGTAGCTGGCAGAGGTTCTCGTATTCCTCGGCCGACCCGTCACAGACGTGGATGGCGGCGGGCTTGGTCAGCGCGGCGATCTCTCCAATCCAGCTGCGCAGTCCTGCGTGCGTGATCGTTTCAACCGTTTCAACTTCCGAAGCATCAATCGTTGAATTGCTCATTGCGAGGAGGTACTCCTAGAAAATTATTGTCGGGAATGCCTGATTCACCAGCGGCGAGTGCTGGAACGAGGCCTTGTGTCTGACGGTCGGCGCGTGCCGAGGAAGGAAGGGATCCCAAATAACGGGCCGACCGATGATGCTGAAGGATAGCCTGAATTGGCTTTTTTAGCGAGCTGGCGGAAGGGATCTACGACTGTGCGTCGTAGCCCTTCGTCTCGACGCCGAGCGTGCGCGCCGTCGCCGACTTCTTGATCGTCGACTGGTCTGGGAAAGTGCCGAGCAGGCGGTCGCCGATATTCGAGCTGACGCCCATCCAGTAGCCCTCGTGCTTGAAGTGGTGCAGCCGGTGCGAGCGCCAGATCGAGCGGAAGAAGCGCGTCTTCGGGATGTACGGCGTGTGAATCAGGAAGTGACTCCACTCGTAGCGCAGCAGACCGGCGTAGCTGAACACCAGTGCGGTCAGCCACGGCGGGATCAGCTCGCCGCCGAAGATCGCGATCGGCACAGCCACGACCGCCAGCGCGCTCACCGCGATCAGGAAGATCGAGCCGAGGATCTCAGACGGATGCAGCAGCACGCGGTCGAGCTCGGCCGGCGCCTTGTGGTGCCGGCGATGCGCCTTCGCGGTGTAAAGGTCGACCTGCTGGCCGCGGAACGAGAACGGCTTCAGGTGCAGCAGATAGACGTGGATGAACCACTCCACGAAGGGCTGGATCGCCAGGATTACGAAGGGCACCATCAGGTCGTAGATCGTGAAGTTGCCGACGGCCAGGCGCGCGACCAGCGCGACCAGCATCGCGATCCCGGCGGCCCAGCCGGAGAAGTGCCGCAGGAACTCGCGCCAGCAGGCGCCGAGCGTGGTCAGGTCTTTGCGCGGTGAGGTGATCGCCTCTTGATAGGCGGGCGGCACGGAGGTAGCGTGCTCGTTCGGGTGTTCGTGCGGGTGCGTGTGCATCGTGCTTATGCCGTTTCCTGTGTTTGTTCGAGGTGGGTGATCAAGCTGTCGATCGCGTCGATCGCGCCGCGTAGCGAGGTGCGCGCGGCCGATTCGGCGGCGGCCGAGTCGCCCTCGGCAATCGCCTTGGCGATCGGCATCCGGAAGTCGCTTGTCTCGAGCTCCTGGATCGTCCAGTTGAGCTGCAGCTCCGGGTTGGCCTGGGCGCTGCGGATCAAGCTGTTGTAGGAGAGCCGGTACGCGACGTTGTCGGCGCCGTCGAGCATCCGCTCCCAGAAGCGCAGGTCGGTCGCGACGATCTCCGGACCGCGCGGGGCCTCTTTGAGCTCTTCGGCGATCGCGATCAGGTCACGCTTGACGGCGTCGTCCGCGCGCAGCGCGCAGAGCCGGGCAAGGTCGGTGCCGATCGCGGCACGCATCTCGAAGCCGGCGCGCCAGAGTCGGGCACCCGCCATGTCCTCGGCGGCGTACTCGGCGAGTAGCGCCAGCGCGTCGAGGCCGGCCGTGCGCTCGAAGTCGAGCACCTTGGTACCGCCGCCCTGGGTCACGCGGACGAGACCGATCTGCTCCGCACGCTTGGTGGCCTCGCGCACCACGTGGCGGTTGACGCCGAAAACCTCGGCGAGCGCACGCTCGGCCGGCAGGTTCTGCCCGGCGGCGTAGTGGCCGTCGAGGATCGCCGACGCCAGCTGGCGGAACACCTGGTCAGGCAGTGACTGGCTCTTGATCGCTTGCAGCGCCATGCGGCCCATGATATCAGATGGTCAAGTGGTTGGACCACTCGACCTGCAAGTACAGATCTTGCTGGGTGAAACCGCATGAAAAAGGCCCCGGAGTTCCCCCAGGGCCTTTCTCAGACTTGATGCAGCGAGTCGCTACTTGAGTTCGACGGTGCCGCCGGCCTCTTCGATCTCGGCCTTCAGCTTGTCGGCCTCGTCGCGCTCGATGCCCTCCTTGACGGGCTGCGGCGCGTCGTCGACGATCGCCTTGGCTTCCTTGAGGCCCAGGCCGGTCGCCGCGCGGACGACCTTGATGACCTGGATCTTCTTGTCGCCACCGCCGGTGAGGATCACGTCGACGGTCGAGGACTCTTCCTCAGCCGCGTCGCCGCCGCCTCCGCCGCCGCCTGCCGGAGCAGCTGCGGCCACCGCGGTCGCCGAAACACCGAACTCCTCTTCGAGGGCCTTGATGCGCTCGGCGAGCTCGAGCACGGAAATGCCCTTCAGCTCATCGATCCAGTCTGCAGTTGAAGTTGCCATTTGTGTCGGTTCTCCTTTGGTTACTAAGTCAGTCTTGAAGTTCGAAAATCGATCGGTCGGTTACTCGGCGTCAGCGTCTGCTTCTTCGGCGGGCGCCTCTTCGGCGGCAGGCTCTTCAGCTGCCTCTTCGGCGGGTGCCTCTTCGGCTGCTTCAGCCGGAGCCTCTTCGGCCTCGGCAGCGGGCGCCTCCTCAGCCGGAGCTTCTTCGGCAGCCGGCGCCTCTTCAGCAGCCGGCGCCGGAGCGTCGCCACTGACCAGGCCCTGGTCGCGGATCGCACCCAGCTGGATCGCCAGGCCACCGAGCAGCGAGCCGAGGCCGCGCGCCAGGCCGCTGATCGGCATCGCGATCAGGCCGACGAGCTGGCCGTTGAGGACGTCGCGGCTCGGCAGCTTGGTCAGCGCCTTGAACTGGTCGACCGAGACGATCTGACCTTCCATGACGCCGCCCTTGTACTCGAGCAGCTCGTACTCCTTGGTGAAGTTCGAAATCGCCTTGGCGGCCATCGCGATGTCGCCCTTCACATAAGTGAAGGCCGTCGGGCCGCTCAAAAATTCCTGCAAGTCGATTGAGCCGGTCTTGCCGGCGCCGTCGGCCTTCTCGAGCGCGAGACGCGTCAGCGTGTTCTTGACGATCTGGAAGCTCGCACCGGCCTCGTTCAGCTTGCCGCGCAGCTCCGCGACCTGCGAAACGGTGATGCCGCGGTAGTCGACGGCGAAGATCGCCTCCGACGCCTCGACGCGTCCGGCGACGTCGTCGATGAATGCCGCTTTCTCTTCTCTGTTCACGTTTCTGGTTCTCCTGTAAGTAGGTCCCACCCGCAGACAGGAACGACGCACGGAACCAGAACTTCAATCCAGTGAGTGCTCCACCTGACCGGGAGTTTCGCGGCGAGTCAAAGGCATGCCGCTCCCCGGTGTCTCGGGCGAGGCCAGTAACGGTACCAGACCTACACGCCCTGCAAATCTCGCCAAAATCCGTGAAAAATCGATCGTCACCAAAGGGTCACACAATGGCAACACCGGAAGGTCCCAAAGGCGGGAATATGACTTCGCGATAAGGCTTCCCAGCAAGCACCACCATCGTCGCGCTGGCAGCAAGCGATAGCCGGATAACGCACGTGTCCCGATTCGGCTCGTCGTCAGGGCGACAGGGTGGTTCGTTTTAACGGTCACACAACCGCAGTCGCAGCAGGAGCACGGTCGCCGAGCCTCCCTCTCCAGCATCGGGGGGCTCGGCGCGTTATGCAGCTTGCGAAAGAATTGATTTTGCAGCGCGATCCTGTATTTTGATCGCACACGAAGCGCCGGGCGGAACGACCGTGAGAACGAGTCTCCGGGCAGAAGGTCGTCCGCTGGATGGAGCGCCGCTTCTTTTTCAGGGGGAAGTTCAGAGTGCCGTACGCAGGGACGTCGCAACATAGTTGTCTTTGTCAACGGTCTCCTGAGTTCCCGCCTGGGCGCTTGTCTTCCGTGGCATGAGACAACGCGGAACGATCATGCGCGCGTGCGTCTCGATGGCCACGCGCAATCCATGGACGGTGATCTCCGTCTGGGGAGTCACGATCCTGGTGATGGCGGTCGTCGGGCTCGGCGCGAAATCGGTGCTGAAGCCCGAGAACCTGGTCATCTCGGGCACCACCAGCGCCAAGGCCGTCAAGCTCGAGCACGGCAGCTTCGGCCAGTCGACGCCGCTGACGATCATGCTCGAGGGACCGCCGCGCTCGCTCGACCTGGCCGGCCCACGCGCCGCCGCCGCGATCGACAACATTCCCGATGTTAGCGTCAGCAGCCCGTGGTCCTCCGGCGCTCCGAAGATGCTGCGCCAGTCGCCGGACCGCGCGCTCCTGATCGTCACGATCCACAGAGAGATCTTCGAGGCGGGCAAGCACACGCTGCCGCAGGTGACCGAGCGGCTGCACCGCCAGCTGCCACCCGAGATCCACAGTTACGTCGCCGGCCAAAGCCGATTTGGAACCGAGCTCGTCGACCTCGTCTTCTCCGGCGCCCAAAAAGCCGAGCTGGTGGCGCTGCCGTTCCTGCTGCTGATCCTGCTGCTGATCTTCCGGGCGCCGATCGCTGCCGCTCTGCCGCTGTTCCAGGGGATCGCGGTGATCGTTCTGACCACCGGCTTCGTGACGATTCTCGGTCACATCTGGTCGATCAACGTGCTCGCGCAGGCCAGCGGCTCGATCATCGGCCTGGCGCTCGGCGTCGACTACTCGCTGCTGTTCGTCTCGAGATTCAGAGACGAGCTGGCGGACGGTTCAAGCGTCGACGATGCCGTCGGCAATTCGCTCGACACGATGGGCCGCACCGTGGCGTTCGCCGGCGGGATCCTCGCGCTCGCGGGCATGCTGGTGATCGCGGTGACGATCGGCTGGGCCTCGATGGCGACCGGCTCGATCGGCGTCGTTTCGGCCGCGCTGTTCTCTGTGCTCTCGGCCTTCACTTTGCTGCCGGCGTCGCTCGCCGTAGTCGGCCACAACATCAACCGCTGGCCGATCGGGCGGATCCGTCGGAGCTCGGCGCTGGCGCCGCTCGTCAACCGCTTGATTTCAAAGCCGGTCGCGGCCTCTCTGGTCGCGCTGGTGCCCCTGCTGTTCCTCTGCGCGACCGCGCTGTCGCTGGTGACCGGCGGTCCGGACCTCAAGCTCTTCAAGCCCGACAATCCGATGCGCAGCGACATCGAGGCCGTCGCATCCGAGTACGGCGGCGGCGTGATGTCGCCCTACGAGATCGTCATCAAGTCACCGTCGGGGCCGATCACGTCACCTCGCGCGATCCGCTCGCTCGAGCGCTTCCAGCAGGCGATGGCCGCCGACCCCGAGGTCAAGTACGTGATCGGTCCGGGAACCACTCGCGTACGTTCCGTCACCAGCTCGGCCGAGAAGGGACCGACCCAGCTCGCAAAGTTCGAATACGGCCTCGGCGCGGCGTCGACCGGCGTCGGTGACCTGCGCAAGGGCCTCGACCGCGGCGCCAAGAGCGCCAGCGCGATCGCCAGCGCCAACAACGCCGCTCTGCTTGGGGCGCGCCAGCTGCAGTCGGGCTTCAATGCCGCCGCCAGCGGGGCAGGCGCGCTCAGCGACGGGCTCGCGAAGTCTGCGAGCGGCTCACGCCGGCTCGACTCCGCGCTCAACCAGCTCAGCAGCGGCGCCGCCAAGCTGCGCAGCGCGACGCGCGATGCGAACCACAACGCGCAGGGCCTGGTGACCGGCGCCTCGTCGCTGAAGGAGCAGCTCGACATCGCAAACAACAAGCTCGCGAACGCTGCCCAGCCGTCGCAGAGCGCCGCCAACTCGATCGGCAACGCGAAGTCGGCGCTCGACTCACTGCCGGCCTCGGTCAAGTCGGACTCGAACTTCCAGAGCGCCTACTCGTCGCTGGACAACGCGCAGAGCCAGCTCAACTCACAGGACTCGTTGCAGTCGCTGGTCTTGAAGTACAACGCGATCACCAACGCCTTCGCCTTCGGCGTGAAGCAGGCGTCCGATGCCGCGGGCAGTGCGTCGAAGCTCTCGAGCGCCGTCGCGAAGCTGTCGAGCGGTCTCGACACGGTCGCAAGCGGCACCGGATCGCTGAGCAACGGGCTGGGCCAGCTGTCGAACGGCAGCGGCAAGCTGCGCGCCGGACTCGGACCGCTCAGCAACGGCGCCTCGGCGCTGACCAACGGCCTCGGCCAGCTCGGCTCGGGCAGCGGGCAGCTCGGTGCCGGCCTCGCTTCTGGATACAAGAACTCCAAGGGACTCTCGACCGGGTTGAACGCGCTGCACTCGAGCGTCTCCGACGTGCGCCGCCCGCTCGACCTGAAGCGCGTCGCCCGCTCGGCCTATCTGACGATGGCGCTGCTCAGCTCGGCGTCGCCCGAGGAAAAGGAGAACCTGCGGCTGGTGCTCAACGAGGCCGAGGGCGGCGATGCCGCACGCGTGTACCTGCTCACCGATGCCTTCCCGACCGACAAGTCACTCAAGCCGTTCGCCGCGCGGCTCGGCGAACGGTCGAAGACGCTGGCGAAGGCGTCAGGCGCCCAGGTGGCGGTCGGCGGCCAGGGCCAGACGTTCCTCGACTACGACAAGTTCACCCACTCACGGATCCTGCCGCTGATCATCGCGCTTTCGCTGATGAGCTTTCTGTTCTTGCTCGTCGCCTTCCGCAGCGTGCTGCTGGCGGCGAAGGCGGTGATTCTCAACATGATCACGGTCGGTGCCGCGATGGGCCTGATCCATCTGCTTTTTGACGGGCACGACCCGATTCTCGGCGGCCCCGGCTGGATGGAGGCGACATCGTTTTTCGTCGTCTACTCGGTCACCTTTGCGCTGTCGATGGACTACGAGATCTTCATGATCAGTCGGATGCGCGAGAGCTACTTGCGCAGCGGCTCGAACGAGACCGCGATCCGCGAAGGCGTGACCAAGACGGCCGGCATCATCACCGGCTCGGCGGCCGTGATGACGGTGTTGTTCCTGGCGATGGCCTTCACCTCAGACCTCGTCAGCAATGCCCAGATGGGATTTGGCCTGGCGATCGCGATCACGATCGACGCGACGATCGTGCGGCTGCTGCTGCTGCCCGCCACGATGCGGATGTTCGGCGACGCCAACTGGTGGCTGCCGGCGTGGCTCGACCGGCTCCTGCCGAACGTAGCGATCCACTAGTCAACCTGAAAAGATCCGGCGCGTTTGTCTGATCTTTTCGATCAGCGCGGATTTGCACCCCTTGGTTAAGCCAGAAAAAGCAAAAGATCCGACAACTGCGCCGGATCTTTTGAAATTGGCACGCGGTGCGGCGTGCGGGCTGCAGGTCCCGGCTAGGCCGCGGCGGCTTCCTCTTCGAGGATGTCGCGCGTCTTCGACGTGTCGACCCGGACACCCGGGCCCATCGTCGTCGTCAACGTGATGGTACGCAGGTACTTGCCCTTGGCAACGGAAGGCTTCGCGCGGTAGATCTCTTCGACCAACGCGGCGTAGTTCTCCAAAAGGTCCTCGGCCGAGAACGACGCCTTGCCGATCGACAGGTGCACGATGCCCTGGCGGTCGGTGCGGTACTCGACCTTGCCGGCCTTGCTCTCCTCGACCGCCGCCTTGACGTTCGGGGTGACCGTGCCGACCTTCGGGTTCGGCATCTTGCCCATCGGGCCAAGCACACGGCCGAGACCACCGACGACCGGCATCATGTCCGGCGTCGCGATCACGACGTCAAAATCTGTCAGGCCCTCTTCCATCTGCTTGGCGAGGTCCTCAGCGCCCACGTAGTCGGCGCCTGCGGCTTCGGCCTCAGCCGCGGCGTCGCCCTTGGCGAACACGGCGACCTTGACTTCCTTGCCCAAGCCCTTCGGGAAGGCGATCGTGCCGCGCAGCTGCTCGTCGGCGTGGCGCACGTTGAGACCGGTGCGGATGTGCACCTCGACGGTCTCGTCGAACTTCGCGCGCTGGAAACTCTTGACGTGGTCGATCGCCTCGCGCGGGTCGTACTCCTTCTCGCGGTCGATCGTGCCGTACTTCGCGTTGTAAGTCTTGCCTCGTGCCATCTAGACCACATCCACTCCCATCGAACGCGCGGTGCCGGCGATGATCTTGATCGCGGCGTCGACGTCGTTCGCGTTTAGGTCCTGCATCTTCTTCTCGGCGATGTCCTTCAGCTGAGCCTCGGTGATCTGGCCGACCTTCTCCAGGTGCGGCACGCCCGAGCCCTTCTTCAGGTTGATCGCCTGCTTGATCAGAACCGCGGCCGGCGGCGTCTTCGTGATGAAAGTGAAGGAACGGTCCTCGTACACGGTGATCTCCACCGGGATCGTCGTTCCGTTGTCCTGCTGCGTCTGCGCGTTGAACGCTTTGCAGAAGTCCATGATGTTGACGCCGTGCTGACCGAGCGCAGGACCTACCGGCGGGGCCGGGTTGGCCTGTCCACCAGGGACCTGCAGCTTGATCAGTGTCATTACTTTCTTGGCCATATTGCGGTGTTGCCTCTCGAACAGCTAAACAAAAAGATTGGAAATCGGCGCGTTAGCTTACGCTACGCGACCTTTTTGACCTGGTCGTAGCCGACCTCGACCGGCGTCTCGCGGCCGAAAATCGAGACGAGCACCTTGAGCTTGTGCGCGTCTTCGTTGATCTCGGCGATCTCGCCGGAGAAGTCTGAAAGCGGTCCGGAGACAACCTTGACGGTCTCGCCGATGCTGAACTGAGCGGCCACCGGGGCGCCCTTCGAGCCGCCCGGGGTGCCCGTCGCGGCACCAGAGCCGGCACCGGCCGTCGAAGCCGCGGCGACGTTCGCGCTCTGCAACAGCCGGTCGATCTCGCTCTGGGCGAGCGGCACCGGGTCAGTCTGCGAGCCGACGAAGCCGGTAACTCCCGGCGTGCCCTTCACGACACCCCACGAGTCCTCGTTGAGCTCCATGTTGACGAGCAGGTAGCCCGGCATCGTGCGGACTTCCTTCTCGACCTTCTGGTTGTCCTTCAGCTCGGTGACGGTCTCGGTCGGGATCACGATGCGGCGGATTGCGGTCTGCTGCGACATCGAGATCACGCGGTGCTCAAGGTTCTGTTTGACCTTGTTCTCGTGACCGGAGTATGTGTTGATTGCGTACCAGGAAAACATGATTTGTCTTTCGGGGGGAGGGGGCCTGACTGAAATCGCGTGCGGCGACTAGAAGATGATCTGGTCGACGACCTTGTTCGCCACCCAATCGATCACGCCGAGGTAAACGCCGGCGATGATCACGAAGCCGATGACGATCGAGGTAAGCGTGGTGATCTGAGCGCGGTCCGGCCACTGCACACGGCGCAGTTCAGCCCAAGACGAACGCAGGAAAGTGCGGAAGCGGCCGCGCTGCTTCGGCGCGCCGGCGGTCTTGGCCGCCTTGGCGGCTTTGGCCTCGTCGTCACGTGCGGCGCGGCGAACTTCGGCGGCGTCGACGGCCGCGGCCGCCTTGACGGTGCCTTCGTCGGTCGGCGGCGCGCCGGCGGAACCGTTGCCGACTCCGGCACCGGCGGGAACGCCGGTGGCCTCGCGCTTGGCCTTACGAGCCTTGGCTTTTTGGCGATTGCGCGCCATCAGCCGCTACCTCGTCTCCTTGTGCGGGCGGTGTCCACCGCACCAGCGGCAGTACTTCTTCATCTCGATGCGGTCAGGATTGTTCCGCTTCGATTTATTCGTTTGGTAGTTGTGGCGCTTGCACTCTTCGCAGGCGAGCGTCACAGCGATTCGTACGTCTCCGCGTGCCATATCTCTATATAAAAGTCGTGTAGGTGGTTGGGCGCACAGACTCGTTGCGTGCGCACAAAGAAAAATCCCCCGCCGCTGGGCGTAAGGATTATTGAAGTCTAGCGGGTGACTTTAGTTTTGCGGATCGCCCCGGGCCTGGCCTTGCGGGCGTGCTCCGCCTGTACGTTACAACATACGTTCGTATGTTAAAGTTGCTTGGATCATGGCTCCACACGACTGGAATGCAGCCGACTACGACCGCGTCAACGCAGGGATCATCGCGCTCGGCGTCGAGGTGCTCGAGCGGCTGCCGCTGCATGGCGACGAGACTGTGCTCGACGCCGGCTGCGGCACCGGCGCGCTCACGCGGCGCCTGGTGGAGCGCCTGCCCGACGGCGCCGCGATCGCGCTCGACGCCTCGCCGCAGATGGTCGAGTACGCCCGCGAACGGCTCGGCGATAGCGCCGAAGTGCTGCAGGCCGACCTCGCCCACTTCGACCTTGGCGGCCGCACGGTCGACGCAGTTTTCAGCACCGCGACGTTCCACTGGCTGAAAGACCACGAGCAGCTGTTCCGCAACCTGCGCGGCGTGACCCGCGACGGCGGCCGGCTGGTCGCGCAGTGCGGCGGACTGGGCAACATCGAACCGATCAACAGCGTGCTGCACGAGGTTTCGCGCCGCGAGCCGTACGCGTCGGCGCTGCCGTGGGACCAGCCGCATCACTTCGCGGGTCCGGAAGAGACACAGCGGCGGCTCGCCGCCGCCGGCTACGCGACGTCGAAGTGCTGGCTGGAGGATCGTCCGATCTATCCCGAAGACGTCGGCAAGCATCTGCGCGAGGTGGTGCTGGGCGCGCACATCGAGGCACTCGGCCCGCAGACCGGCGAGCAGTTCGCGCGCGAGGTCGAGGCCGAACTCGGCGACTACGACTCGGTCGCGTATGTGCGGCTGAACATCGACGCCGTCGCGTAGCTTCCCCTCGGTGAACCTCTGGCTTCCGCTTGCCGCGCTGCTGCTCGGGCTGCCGTTCGCCGGCCTGTTCGCCTGGCTGACCGATCCCGCCGGGCGCCTCAAGCTCGGCGCGCGCGAAGGACTCGCTTGGAGCGCCGTCGGCTGGGCCGTGTTCAGCGTCGCCGTGCTCGAGCTGCTGTCGCTGGGCGCCGGCCACGATCTGGCATCGCACACCGGCCACATCTCGCGGCGGCCGCTAGTCGCGGTTTGGTTGCTGCCGGCGCTGGCGGGAGCTGCGATCTGCGTGGCCAAGCGCGGTGCCTTCACCGCCCACTTCGCCCGCGCGCGAGCAGGCTGGGCACAGTGCTCGCGTTTCGAGCGCGCGCTACTGATCGTGATCGCACTCTGCGCGCTGACGATCGGCGCCGTCGGCCTGCTGACCGCGCCGAACACCTGGGACTCGATGACCTACCACCTCGCCCGCGTCGCAGCCTGGCTGCAGCTCGGCGGCGTGCACCACTACGCGACCAACGCGGAGCCGCAGCTGTTCCAGCCGCCCGGCGCCGAGATGCTGATCGCACAGCTGCAGGCGATCACGCGCGGTGACCGGATGGCGGCCTCGGTGCAGTGGGTCGCGTATCTGCTTTCCGTCAGCACGGTCTCGCTGATCGCCGCGCGGCTGCGCACCGGCCGCGGCGGCCAGATCATCGCCGCGGCGCTGGCCGCGACCGCGCCGATGGCGCTACTCGAAGGCACCAGCACGCAGAACGACCTCGTCGTCTCGCTATGGCTGCTGATCGCCGGTCTGCTCGCGCTGCAGATCGCCCAGCGGCAGCAGCTCGCCTTCGGCCGCATCCTCGTCGCCTGCGCGGCGATCGGGTTGGCAGTGCTGACCAAGGGCACGGCGCTGCTGTTCGCGCCGCCGATCGTGGCGCTGCTCGCCTACGCCACGGTGCGCCGCGCCGGCTGGGCGCGCGCGGTCGCATTCGGTGCTGCCGGCCTGCTGATCGTCGTCGCGCTGAACGCCGGCCAGTGGCAGCGCAACCACGAGACCTACGGCAAATACATCTACTCCGGCAGCGGCGTCTTCGACTACAGCAACGACCGCTTCACGCCGCAGGACCTCTTCTCGAACGTCGTGCGCAACGCCGCGCTCTACGCTGGCACGCCGTCTGCCAGGGCGAACGAGCCCGCGACCGACGCGGTCCGCGGCACGCTGAAGCTGTTCGGTGTCGATCCCGACGACCCGCGCACGACCTTCCCGGGACAGAGCTTCGTGGTGCCCAAGTCAGGACCCGACGAGAACCACGGCGCGAGCCCGCTGTTGTTCTTGCTGACCGCCTGGGCGATCGGGTTGGTGCTGCTCGCAGCGGCGTATCGCTCGCGCACCCGAACCGCCTGGGCGCTGATCGTCGTGGCCCAGATCGCACTGTTCTGCCTCGCGATCAAGTGGCAGCCTTGGCACGTGCGGCTGCACCTCCCCTTCGTGCTCGCCGGCATCCCGCTGGTGGCGGTCTGCCTCGACCAGATCAAACGCCGGTGGTTCAGCGTCGCGGCGGTATCGATCGCCTGCATCGCCGCGCCGTTCTACATCGTGCTCAACGCCAACCACCCGTTCTTCGGCAAGGAATCGATCTTCACGACCAGCCGCACCAGCCAGTACTTCATCCAGCGGCCTGGGCTGGATCAGCCGTACGTGCGGGCCGCGGCCGGTCGCAACCGCTTTGGGGTCAGCGGCAGCTTCGACGACTGGTACTACCCATTCCAGCGCCGTGCCACCGTCACGGAGACTTTCGTCGCGAACCCTTCAGCGAAGTACAACGTGCGGCTGCCGGCGACGATCACCTGCCTGCACTGCGACGCCAGTCGCATCGCGGCGCTGCAGAAGGCCGGATATCGCAAAAACCTGCGCGCCAGCGGCACCTCCAGCGGCGAGAAGGACGGCCAGCCGATCACCGTCGAGGTCTGGGAATAGCATGAGCCCGATCAACGGAGCAAAGACAAAACGCGGCTACGACGACCTGAAGGCCGTCACCGGCACCACCCCGCCGGCGGAGCTGAATCAACTGAGTGCTGCAGACCTGACCGATCTGACGGCTCGCGTCCAGCGCGCGCTCGACGGCCACGCGGCCGCGATCGCCGATGCCGAGGAAAAACTCGTGAATATGGCCCCGCGCCCGCTGCGCGGCACCGTGCGGAAGATCCTCGGGACCAACTCGTGAGCGAAATCCTCGACGCCCGCGCCGAGGTGGTCAAACTCGCGCGCCTACTCGACTGCGCGCCGGAGGAGCTGGCGTATCTCGAACAGGTCGGCTCGGCAGGTCTACGCCAGTTCCGCGCCCAGCTGGTCGAGCTGTTCTACGGCAGCGAAGACGGCGGCCTGCAGCGCTTCGCGCGCGTCGGCAACCTGCTGCCTTCGTCCGTGATCGCATCGCTCACCCGCGAAGCGGTGGGACCGGTGCTCGCGGCACGCGTCGCCGGATTCGTCGAACCCAAGCAGGCGGCGGCGGTCGTCGAAAGGCTGTCGACTTCGTTTGTCACAGACATCACGGTGGGGCTCGACCCGCGTCGCGTCGAACCGGTGATCGGACGGATGCCGAAAGAAACGATCGCCGCGATCGCGAAAGAGCTCGTCAAGCGCGATGAGTACGTGCGCATGGGCGAGCTGATGACCTTCACCGACGAACACGCGGTCGCCGCCGTGTTCGCGCAGGCGAGCGACTCGCAGCTGCTGCAGATCGCCTTCGTCGCAGAAGACAAGGACAAACTCTCGGCGGCGATCGCTCAGCTCGACGACGAGCGGGTCGGCGGCACGATGCGCGCCGCCGGGCGCGAGCAACTCTGGCCCGAAGCGCTCGACCTGCTCTTGCACTTGGACGACGAGCAGTACTTCCGCGTGATCGACATCGCGTCGCAACAGCCGCCGGCGGTGCTCGACGAACTCGTCGCCATCGCGCAGCGCGACAACCTTTGGGAGATCGTGATCCCGTCGATCTCCCAGGCGACCGATCCGTCGAAGCTGGTTGCGGCGTTGCTGCGCGCCGACGCGTCGGCGATCAAGGACTTCGCCGACGCCGTCGCAGCCGACGACGCCTGGGAAGACATGCGCGAGCTGTTCGGCAAACTCGCCGACGGCCAGCGCGCGGCGTTGAGCAAGCGGATCACCCAGAACGGACGCGCCGAGCTGTTCAGTCCCGTGTCCGAACTGATGACCGCGGTCTAGCTGAAGTCTGTCGCGGACGGCCCGCTGCGTGCTGGCGGGCCGCCCGCGAGATCACTGTGCGGTGACGCGGTCGTTCGCAAAGCCACCTGAATCGCCACCCGCTAGGCAGACAGAAGCGAGCAGCGTGTGCGCAGCGATCAACTCCAAATCTACCCCCCTTGAGTGAGTCTCAAACCCACTAAAAAATGGCTTGTGCGCCTGCAATAACCCATGCGCTGTATGTTTGGCTTTCGGGTACCGCACGATCTGCTGAGAGATGGATTCCAGCGACAATTTCATCCACGAGGCGTTGTTCTACGACCAGGACGAGGCCTTTCTAGACATCTGCGCACCGTTCGTGCGCGAGGGACTGGCGGCCGGCGAGGCCGTTCTGGTGGCGACCGACGCGCGCAAGATCGGTCTGCTGCGCGGGGCGCTGGGCGCTTCGGCCGCCGAAGTCGCATTTCTTGACATGCGCATTGCGGGTCGCAATCCGGCCCGCATCATCCCGATCTGGCAGTCGTTTCTGGATTCCGGCGGCGGTCCGGTGCGCGGCATCGGCGAGCCAGTCTGGGGCGACCGCAGCGACCACGAGCTGGTCGAGTGCCATCACCACGAGATGCTGCTCAACAGCGCGTTCGACCAGCCGCGGCCGTTCTCGCTGCTCTGCCCGTACGACGAGCGCGAGCTCGACGCCGACGTGCTGGCGCGCGTCTTTGCGAGCCACAGCGCAGTGCTCGCCGGTGGCCAGACGCACTGCTGCGACGGCTACGCGCGCAGCCTTGCCGACCACTGCCCGTTCGACGGCCGCCTCAGCGATCCGCCGCCCGGCGCCGTCGAGGTGGAGTTCGACGTGCGCGACCTGGCGACGATCCGCCACCTGCTGACCGACCACGGCGAGCGAGCGGGCCTCTGCGACACGCAGATCGACGACCTGCGGCTCGCCGGCCACGAGGTCGCGACCAACAGCGTGATGCACGGCGGTGGCTGCGGCACCCTGCGCGTGTGGGTCGAGGACGACGAGGTGGTCTGCGAGATCCGCGATCGCGGCTGCTTTCACGACCCGCTGGTCGGTCGCGTCGAGCCGCCGGACACGATGCTTTCCGGTCGCGGCCTGTGGCTCGCAAACTGCGTGATGGACCTGGTGCAGATCCGCTCGTCGGCGTTCGGCAGCGCCGTACGCATGCGGCTGCGCGCGGTCTAGCTCTCGACTACGCCGAGCTCGATCAGACTGCGCGCGCAGTCCACGACGGACTCTTCCACCGGGCGCGGCTGCCAGCCGAGCTCAGTCTTCGCGCGCTCGGCCGAATACTCCGTCTTCACTCCGAGCTGGGGCACGATCGAGCGCACGCTGCCGTCGAATAGGCCGAGCGTCTTGATCAAGAAGTTTGGCGCGGTGCGCTTGGGCACCTTCTTCGCCTCGTCGCCGAGCTGCTCACGCAGCGTCTGCGCGACCTCGGCCATCCAGGCGAAGCGCGCAACACCGATGTGCCGGTGGCCGCCGGCCTCTGGCGCCGTCATCGCAGCAACGTGCAGACTCGCGATGTCGCGCACGTCCACGACGTTGAAGCCGAGCTTCGGCACGGCCGGCTCGCCTTTCAGCATTCGCTCGACCATCTGGATCGAGAACGAACGATCCGCGGTGAGCAGCGGTCCGAGGATCGCGCCGGGGTTAACTGTCGCCAGTCGGTTGCGGTCGCCGGACTCGTCGACGAGATCCCAGGCGGCGCGCTCGGCGATCGTCTTCGAGCGGGCGTATGGCGAGACCTTCGGGCTGTCGCCGTCGGTCCAGTCGTCCTCGGTGAGCTTGCGGCCAGAGTGGTCGCCGGGCTGGCGATCGACCGCCGCGATCGATGACGTAACTACGACGCGCTCGGCGCCGGCGGCGAGCGCAGCCTTCAGGACCCGCAGCGTGCCTTCGCGCGCCGGCACGATCAGCTCGTCCGGGTCTTTCGGCTGGGTCGGCGGGAACGGCGAGGCGACGTGCAGCACGTGCTTGCAGCCGGCCACCGCGTCGGCCCAGCCGTCGTCGCTGAGTAGGTCGGCGGTGAAAAACTCGATCCCGTCGGCCGGCGTCTGCTTGGCCACGGCCGCACGCACTTCTGTCTCGCGCGCCGGGGTGCGAACCGTCGTGCGCACCGCGTAGCCCTTTTCGAGCAGATCGGCGATGCACCAACCCGCGAGGTAGCCGGAGCCGCCTGTTACGAGAACCGTCGGGTTTACAGAACCTGGGTCCGCCATCGCCGCCCACACTAGCCGGGATCGCAATCGGGTGCGGCTGGACGAATGAACGACCCCCAGGCGCAGCAGGCCAGTTTCGTACCGGTCGGGTCGATACCGAATTTATGGCACTTACGAAGATCGGAAACCCACTCGCCGCGATCCGGGCGACAAACAGCGCTGCCGACGAAGGGCTGCTTGCCGCATACGCCGAGATCGGTCTGACCCGCGAGACGGTTTGGTACGCGTCGATCGTGCTCAACGGCATCGGCGCGCTGACGATCTTCAGCGCTGCACTGATCATGCCGAGCATCGCTCCCGACCACCTGTTCGTGGCCGGCTTTCCGTTTCTCGCGATGGCCGTCGGGTCGTCCATAGCGTTGAAGCGCTGGAGGGACGCCGAGTGGGGACTGCCGTTCCGCATCCTCGGCAGCTGGGCCGCATTCGCCGCACTTGCGGTCGCGGTCGGCGACACGCGCATCGCGTTCATCTGGATTCCGGTTATCGCCCTCAACTCCACTTGCTCGATCTACGGTGCGCGGCGCGGCATTCAGTACTCCGTGATCGCGATACTGCTGATCGTTTTCTGCGGACTCACCACCGAATCGCCGTACGCCACCGCGATCGCAGCCGTGGGCGCGACCGGCGCGGCGTTGATTTCGGTTGCGCTGCTGTTCGTGCAGGGCTACGTGCGCTCGCTCGCGATGCAGAACCGCCGGCTGGCGACGACCGACGAGCTGACGCAGATCGCCAACATGCGCTGCCTGCGCGAGCACATCGCCGAGCGGCTGGCAAAGCAAGCCGACGAGGGTGAGTTCGCGCTGTTCGCGATCGATCTCAACCAGTTCAAGCGCGTCAACGACGAGTTCGACCACGGCATGGGCGACCGCGTGCTGCAGGCCGTCGCGGCCGAGATGGACCAAGCCACTGGCTCCGACATCCTGGTCGCCCGCCGCGGCGGCGACGAGTTCTCGGTGCTCGTGACCGATCCCGACGAGCGCGACCTCGAAGATCTGCGGCGTGAGCTCGCCGCGGCGATCCACCGGGCGCGCGCCGCCGTCTGTCCCGAAGTGGACCCGAGCGGCAGCGTCGGTTTCACTGTTTCACGCGAGGGCGACCAGCTCGCCACGGTGCTGCGCCGTGCCGACGACGCGCTGCACGAGGCCAAGCAGCAGTACCGCGCCTCGGCCGGAGCGATCGCCCCGGTCACACGCATTCACGCCGAGCGCGTCGCGGCGACGCACGCCGACGAGATCGACGCCGACGACGGCGAACCAAGCAGCAGGCACGAGATTCGCGGACTGCGGATCGTGTGGGGCCTTGCAGCGTTGCTGTTCGGCGTCAGCGGTCTGCTCGCGATCGCCCTCGCGCTCTCCGGCGCACTCGGATCGGCCGCCTTCGCCGAGGGTCTGGCCCTGGGCGGCTGCTTCATCGTGCTCGCCGGGCTGTCAATACTCTGCTCGGCCCGCCAGTTCCCGACCAGTTGGCTGCCCGCGGCCTACGTCGTCGCAGTCGCAGCCTCGACGGGCGCTGCTGCCGCGGCGGGCGAAGCGGGCGTAGTGCTCGTCAACCTCTTGCCGTTGCTCGCGATGTTCGCGTTCGTGCTGTTTCGCGGGCGCATCGCGGGTCTCTTCCTGCTTGCGAGCATGACCTCGTTCACCGCGTTGTCTGCAATCGAGACGTTCGCCAACGCGACGGTCGGCTGCGTCTGCACCGTGTTCGTGGTGCTCGCCTCGGCCGGTCTGCTGTCAAAGGTGCGCTCGGTAACGGCGCGCTTCATTCGCACCAACCTTGAACTTTCCGAGATCGACTCGCTGACCGGCGTCGCCAACCTGCGTGCGCTGCGCGCCCGCATCGGCAACGTCGTCGAGCGCGCCGACCGCAGGGCCGCCGTGATCGCCCTCGATCTCGACGAGTTCAAGCAGGTCAACGACGTCTACAGCCACTCGATCGGCGACGCCGTCCTGGTCGCCACCGCCCGCGCAGTTGCGGAGACCGCGCGGATCGAAGACCTCGTCGCACGCCGCGGCGGCGACGAGTTCTTCGTGATCGCCGACGGCGCCTGTGAAGAGCAGGCCCAGATGATCGCGTCGCGGATGTCCGAGGCGATCGAACTGGCGCGCAGGCGGATCTGCCCGGACCTGCAGCCGAGCGTCAGCATCGCCGTCGCCGAGATGTTGCCGGGCGACGACACCGAGGCACTGATGACCCGCGCCGACCTGGCGCTGCACGAAGTCAAGGCCGCCTCACACGCGCGCCGCAGCACCAGCTACCCGCGCCTCGCCGGGGCCTAGTCCTCCAGCAGCTCCGACTGTTCGAGCCACTCGGCCTCGAGCTCCTCGCGCGTGCCGACGGTGGACGCCAGCTGCGACTGCAGCTCGGCCAGCCGCTCGTGGTCGGTCGCGCTCTCGGCCATCGCCTCCTGCAGCTCGGCCTCGCGCGTAGTCGCCTTCGCGAGCTCGCGCTCCAGCCGCCGCACCGCTTTCTGGATCTGCTTGAACTCCTTGCGCTGCGCCTTCATCTGCGCGCCCGGCGTCATCTCGCGCGGCCGCTTCGGCTTCGCCCAATCTTCTTCGCCCGCAAGCGCCGCGCGGCGCAGCTCGACGTACTGCTCGATCCCGCGGGGCAGGTGGCGCAGCTGGGAGTCTCCCATCAGGCCGTAGACGTTGTCGCAGACCCGCTCCACGAAGTAGCGGTCGTGGCTCACGACCACGAGCGTGCCCGGCCAGCTGTCGAGTAGATCTTCGAGCGCTTGCAGCGTGTCGATGTCGAGATCGTTGGTCGGCTCATCCAGCAGCAAGACGTTCGGCTCGCGCATCAGTAGTCGCATCAGCTGCAACCGGCGGCGTTCGCCGCCCGAGAGTTTGCCGACCAGCGTGCGGGCGCGGCCGCCGCCGAAGCCGAAGCGGTCGCAGAGCATCTTCGCCGTGATTTCGACGCCATCAGAGAGCGTCGCGACCAGCTTCGCCTGCTCCAGCGCCTCGAGCACGTTGAGCTGTTCGGGCAGCTCGGTGCCCTCCTGTGAAAGCTGCGCGAGGCGCACGGTCTGGCCGCGCTTGACGCTGCCGGCCTGCGGCTCGATGTCACCCGCGAGCAGCTTCAGCAGCGTCGTCTTGCCGGCGCCGTTCACGCCCACGAGCGCGAGTCGGTCGGCAGGCCCGAGCCGCCAAGTGATTTGGTCGAACAGCGTGCGCTCGCCGTAACCCATCGACACCTTGATCGCGTCGATCACACGGTTGCCGATTCGCGCCGTCGCGAACTGCAGCAGCTCCACCGAGTTGCGTGGCGGTGGCTCGTCGGCGATCAGCTCGTTCGCCGCGTCGACGCGGAACTTCGCCTTCGTCGTGCGCGCCGGCGGCCCGCGGCGCAGCCACGCCAGCTCTTTGCGGATCAGTGCGCGGCGGCGCGTCTCGCTTGCCGCCTCTTGGCGGTCGCGTTCGGCCTTTGCCAGCACGTAAGCGGCGTATCCGCCCTCGTACTGGTGCACGTTGCCGTCTGCGACCTCCCAGGTCTGTTCGCACACCGCATCCAGGAACCAGCGATCGTGGGTCACAACCAGCAGCGACCCACCGCGCTCTCTGAGGTGAAGCGCCAGCCAGTCGACGCCCTCGATGTCAAGGTGGTTGGTCGGCTCGTCGAGGATCAACAGCTCGGGTGAGTCGATCAGCGTGCGGGCAAGCGCGATCCTGCGCCGTTCGCCGCCCGAGAGCGGCGCGATCTGCGTGTCGAGGCCGTCGGGAAAACGATCCACGGCGACACCGCCGAGCAGGCCGTCGAGCACGTCGCGAAACTTCGCGTCACCGGCCCACTCGTGGTCGGCGCGACTGCCGACCAACTCTTCGCGCACGGTCTTCTCCGGGTCCAGCACGTCCTGCTGGGTCAGCAACGCCAACGAGACCCCGCCGGCGCGCGTGACCTTGCCCTCGTCGGGCTCCTCGAGCCCGGCGATCATCCGCAGCAACGTCGACTTGCCGTCGCCGTTGCGACCGACCACGCCGATGCGATCACCGTCTTCCAGGCCGAGCGTGACGCCGTCGATGATCGTGCGGCTGCTGTAGCCCTTGGTGACGTCTTTCAGGTTGACGATATTGCGGGCGGTCGGCATCGCGCGGATGGTCGCAGACGGCAAGCTGTAACGATGACGCGATGCGCCGACTGCTCCTCCTCGCCTGCGCCGTCATCTTTCTCGACGTCACGTTCTTCGCGGTACTGACGCCCCTGCTGCCCGACTACCGCAGTGAATTCAATCTCTCGGAGGCCGCGGCAGGCGTGCTGTCGGGCGCCTACGCCGCCGGCACTCTGGCGATGGCCCTGCCCGCCGGCTGGTTCGCGGCGCGCTTCGGCCCGCGGCAGGCCGTGCTCGCGGGCCTTGTCGGCATCGGCATATTCAGTCCGCTCTTCGGCTTCGCCGACGACATCTGGATGCTCGACCTGTGCCGCTTCTTCCAGGGCGCGAGTGGCGCGCTGTTGTGGTCTGGCGCGCTCAGCTGGGTCGTCTCGGCGGGTCCTCCAGAGCAGCGCGGCGCACTGATCGGCACGGTGATCGCAGCCGCCGTCGTCGGCGAGCTGCTGGGTGCTCCGCTCGGCGCGCTCGCACACGTAATCGGCACCGAGATCGTCTTCGGCGCGGTCTTCTTCGCCGCAACCGCGCTGTTCTTGATTGCCTGCACGATTCCCGCGGTCGAGTTCACCGACCCCCAGTCGATCTCAGATGCCGTCGCCGCCGTCAAGCGATCCAATCTGTGGCCGCCGTTCTGGCTGCTCGCAGTCCCATCGTTCGCTTTCGGCGTGATCGTGGTGGTCGCACCGCTGCGGATGGACGACCTCGGCGCATCGCCGTTCCTGATCGCCGCCGCCTTCTCTGCCGGCTCGGTGGCCGAGGCGATCACCGGACCGGTGATCGGCCGCTACAGCGATCGGGTCGGCCGCACCGGCCCTTACGTGTTCGGCATCGGTGCAATCGCCTTGGCGATGGCCGTGATGGGAATCTTTGCGGTGTTGCCGATCGTGTTCGCGGCGGTGGTGCTGACCGCCTTTGGCGCCGGACTCGCCTTCACCCCCGCGACCACGCTGGTCACCGACGTCGCGACGGCCGACGGACTGAATCAGGGATACGCGTCGGGCGCGACAAACGTGGCCTGGGGCGGCGGGCAGATGCTCGGGGCGTTTGGCGGCGGGGCGATGGCCGGCGTGGCGTTTCTGCTGCCATCGCTCGTCGCGATTTTGGCGCTCGGCGGTGTCGCTGTGCTTGCGCGGCGGGTCAACGAGCAGCTCCCGGTTGAGAGCGTCGAGCTCGTCAGCTAGTAAGTCGAAGGGCCGGAAGAAGCCGAGACGCTCACGATGATCACGAACCAAAAGATGAACGCAACGACCGATGCCACGACGATCCACGGGCCGTGCTTCTTGTTGTTCGGATCGTCATTCGACAGCGCTACAAGACCGAGAACGAAACCCACCAGCGGAATGATGACGGCGAAGATGTAACCGATGATCACGAGCCCGCCGGCTCCCTCGGGTTGTCCGACCGCCGAACGCGCGGGAGACCAAGGTTGGGATCTCGGGTCCGGACGTTCCGGCGCGGGCGCCGCAGGCGCCTCAGGACCCGGCGCCACGGGCGCGGTGTGATCGGTCCAGCCCGATCCATCCCAATATCGCTGGCCGAAAGTACCGTCGGGATACCAACCCGGCGGAACGCCAGGCGGCGGTGGTGGAGCAGGTGATGCCGACGACGGTGTCTCGTTCTCAGCCACGCGCAAATCGTAACCACTTTTGCGCCTATTTCAAGTGAAGTCTCCGGGGCTGCTCACACGGCGACAGGCTGCGGCGCCGGCAAGGCCGGATGATCCTCGAGCGGAATGTCCTCGGTCGGCAACGCGCAGGTCCCGTCCTGGCCGATCAGCTTGAGCAGATTCTTCGGCTTGTACTTGTTCTTGGGGTCGGCAGCCAGTACGAAGGCCGTGCTCGAGATCTTCAAGCTGTCGGCGTTCGGCACGTCGACCTGACGGGCGATCCGCAAGGCGTAGTGCCAGTTGCGCAGCAGCGCGTACGGTCGCAGCACGGTGCCCAACAACGTCCAGCCGAGCTGAACGAAGAAGAACTTGGCGAAGGTCTTGAAGCCGTAGCCGGTACGAAACCAGCGACGCACTGTCTGCTCGCCGAGCACCAGCTTGACCTCGGGGATCATCTTCGGGTTGAACTCTGCACCGGCTGTCGTTGCGCCCGCGACGATCCACTGCAGCGCGTCGTTGCCGAGTCCGAGCGACGGAGACGAGCCGCCGATGTCGCTGTGCACGCCCGGGAACCAGACCTGCTCGACGGTCTGCCCGGGCGGCGGCGTGTCGAGTTTGGTCCACACCGTCGGCACGAAGAAGATCCGCCGCTCGTCGATCGACAGCGCGTGCCGAGCGTTTGCGACCGCCGACCCAAGAGCGTCGTTTTCGTAGCCGTGCGGCGCGCCCGACAGCCAGTTCGGCGCCATCCAGCCGCCGACGGCGTCGAACAGGCCGACGTAGTCGATGCGCCGTTCGGGATGGCAGCTGGTCGCGCGGAACTCCACCATCTCGGGTGAGTCGGCGGGCAGCGGGTGCTTTTCGAAGTAGTGCGCGATCGCCAAACGGAAGCCGCTGAATCCGTCGGTGCGGACGATCCCGGAGTAGTCGACCAGCCCGCAGAGGATCCGCGCGATGAACGCGCCGCGGCTGAAGCCGAAGATGAAGATGCGATCGCCGGGCCGGTAGTTGGTGACGAGAAACGTGTAGGCCGAGATCACCGCCGCGCGGATGCCTGCGCCGCTGGTGCCGCCGAGCAGGCCATCGAGCTTGTACGACGAGCCCACGCCGCGCTGGTAGTGGATGATCTGTTCGCGACCGTCGGTCGTGACCGGCATCGCCGCCATCGCGATGCGCACGACGTTCGAGATCGACTGGGATTCCGGCTTGTTGCCGGTTCCATCGATGCAGATCAGCAGGTTTCGGCCTTCTGGCATTGGGCGATCATATTGCTTACTTTTGAGTACGGCAAACTAATTACGCGATGCTGTTAAATTCATAATAGTTATGGAATGGCAATCTTTAGAGCAGATCGACCTTACGCGCCGTCGTCGTCTGAGCATCCTGGCGATCTGCTGTTCGAGCCTCTTCATCATCGGACTCGACGTGACCGCGCTCAACGTCGCGCTGCCGTCGCTGGGCCACGAGCTGGGCAGCGGCATCTCCGGCCTGCAGTGGACGATCGACGCCTACACCGTCGTGATGGCAAGCCTGCTGATGTTCTCGGGCTCGATCGCCGACCGGCTCGGCCGCAAGCGCGTGTTCCTCACCGGACTTACGGTGTTCTCGATCGGATCGCTGCTCTGCGGCCTCGCCTGGAGCATCGAGGCGCTCGTCGCATTCCGCGTGCTGCAGGCGGTCGGCGCGTCGATGCTCAATCCCGTCGCGATGTCGATCATCACCAACACCTTCACCGACCCGCGCCAGCGCGCGCAGGCGGTCGGCGTGTGGGGCGCCGTCTTCGGCATCTCGATGGCGGTCGGCCCGATCCTCGGCGGCGCATTGACTACGTGGATCGACTGGCGAGCGATCTTCTTCATCAACATCCCCGTCGGGCTGATCGCGATCGCGCTGACCCTGTGGTTCATCCCCGAATCGAAGTCCCCGCTGCCACGCCGCTTCGACCCCATCGGCCAACTGCTGATGGTCGCGATGCTGGCGTCGCTGACCTTCGGCATCATCGAGGCCCCCGGCCACGGCTGGACGTCGCCGCTGATCCTCGGCGCGTTCACGACCGCCGTCGCCGCGCTGATCGGCCTGATCACCTACGAGCCGCGCCGCCGCGACCCGCTGATCGACCTGCGCTTCTTCCGCTCGATCCCGTTCTCATCGGCGATCGCCATCTCGGTCTCGGCGCTGACGGCCTTCGGCGGATTCCTCTTCCTCAACACGCTGTATCTGCAGGAGGCCCGCGGCTACAGCGCGCTGCAAGCCGGCCTCGCCACCACGCCGATGGCACTGATGATCGTCGTGACGTCGCCGATCTCCGGGCGTATCGTCGGCCGTCGCGGCCCGCGTGGGCCGCTGGTTCTGGCCGGCGTCTGCTTCATCGCCGGATCGGCGATGCTGACGTCGATCGGCCCCGACACATCGCTCGCATATCTGCTGGTCTCGTACGTGATCATGGGCCTGGCGTTCGGATCCGTCAACGCGCCGATCACCAACGCCGCCGTCTCCGGCATGCCGCGCGCTCAAGCCGGCGTTGCCTCAGCGGTCGCTTCAACTTCGCGGCTGGTCGGCCACACGCTCGGCGTCGCCATCGTCGGCGCGATCGTCGCATCCAGCCTCAGCGGCGCGCCGGGCGCGACCCTGTCGACGGCAAGCCACGCTGCCTGGTGGGTTCTCGCCGCCTGCGGCGCGGTCGTACTAGCGCTCGGATTCGTCGGCACCAGTGTCCGAGCAAAGGCCTCGGCGCAAGTCACCGCTGCCGAACTCAACCCAGAGGCACTGGCTGCCTAACCTTGCCCGCTATGAACGAGCTCTCCAGAGAAGCCTGGCTGCTGATGTCCGATCTAGTACTCGACAACCAGCGCCGCCGCAAAGTCGCCGACGCGACCGGCATCAGCTTCGCCCGCGTGCGGGCGATCCGCCGCCTCGCGCGTGAACCGATGTCGATGAAGCAGCTCGCCGCGCTGCTGGGTGTCGACCCACCAAACGTGACCCCGATCATCGACGACCTCGAAGCGCAAGGCCTCGTTCGCCGCAAGCCCCATCCCGACGACCGCCGCGCCAAGCTCGTCGAGCTGACCGCCAAGGGCCGCAAGAAGGCGGAGAAGGCCGACGAGATCCTCGCCACCCCGCCGGCGGCGCTCAGCGATCTCAGCGAGAAAGACTTGAAGACGCTCGAGCGGATCCTCGCCGGCGTGAGAGACGCAAGCAATGGCCAAGCAGCAACGAAGTAAGCGCCGCAAGCCACTCGGCGAGCTCGCGAAGCAGCGCGAGGTCAGCGCCGCGGAACGGCTCGAGCTGGAGAAGAAGATGTGCGGCGAGAAGCGGCGCTTCGCACTGAAGGACGAAGCGGAGCGCCTAGCCGCCGAGTACGGACTTGGGATCTACCAATGCCCGGTCTGCGGCGGCTGGCACTTCACTTCTAAGCCTGAGTCAAGCGACTAGGTGTTGCGCGACTACGTATTGCGGTAGAGCGGGCCGTCGCCGCCTTCGGGCGTCGTCAGCCTGCCGCCCTTGGCGGTGATCGCTCCGCACTGCACGCAGTTCGTGTAGTTGACGATCACGTCGACGTCGCCGGTCTGCGGCGCGTCGTCCGGGATCTCGTACACGCCGGCCGGGCACATCGCCGTCCACAGCTCGGCCACCTCACGCGGCACGTGCTGCTGCACACGGATGTGGTTCGGCGCATCGTCGCGCGTCGCGTTTCCAGATATGAAGACGCTCGAGAGCTTGTCGAAGATGTACTTGCCGTCGGCCTTCGGGTACTTGTCGCGCGTCTTGCCGATGAAGACCTTCTGCTTGTCGTTGCGGTGCAGCTTCCAGCGCCCGCCCGGGAAGTGACCCTTGGTGGCGATCATCAGGTTGACGATCGCGCCGCCGAGAAACAGGCCCTTCGAGAACGGCTGGCGCGTGTTGCGCTGCTCGTAGAGGTCCTGACCGATGATCGATTCACCGATGTCGACCTGATACTGGTCGAGCGACTCGCCGGTCTTCAGCGAGCGGTAGATCGCCTCGGCGGCGATGATGCCCGACTTGACGGCGTAGTGCACGCCCTTCAGCGCCGCCAGGTTAACCATGCCGCCGGCGTCGCCGACGATCACGGCACCGGGCATTGACAGCTTCGGCATCGCCCAGAAGCCACCGGCCGGCAGCGCCTTGGCGCCCCACGAGACGCGCTCGCCACCCTCGAGGATCTTGCGAACCAACGGGTGGGTCTTGAAGAGCTGCAGGGTGTCGTGGGTCGAAGTTGTGGCGTCGGCGTAGTCGAGGTCCATCACGAAGCCGATCGAGACCAGGTCTTCGCCGGTCTTCTCGTCCTTCATCGGATAGATCCACGAGCCACCGATCTGGTGGTATCGGGTGGAGAGCTTGAGCGGCCAGCCGGCGAGCGTGTGGATCACGCGGTCGAGCGGCTCCTTGACCTTCCAGACCTCCTTGACGCCGAGCTCCCAAACCATCGGCTCGCAGCCCTCGTCGAGGTTGAAGAATTCAGTTGCGGCCGAGGTGAGCTGGCCCCAGCAGCCTTCGGCGAGCACGGTGACCTTGGCGCCCATGTCGGTGCCGGCCTCGAAGTTGCCGAGCTCTTCGCCTTCTTTGCCGCGGCCCTTGTCGCCCGAGCGCACGCCCACGACCTTGCCCTCTTCAACGATCAGCTTGGTCGCGGAGGTCTCGGTGAGTACGTAGGCGCCGGCCTCTTCAACACGCTCCTGCATGTAACGGCAGAGCGCGGAAACGGATACGACTTCATTGCCCTTGTTGTGCTGCGGCGGCGGCGGGGGAATGCGGATCTTCGTCTTCTTGGACGGCAGGACGTAGATCGCTTCCTTCTTGACTTCGCCGAAGGCAAAGCCGTTCTCGCGCCACTCTTCGCGAGTGACCTCGGGGAATAGCTCTTGAAGCGGCTCGGGGCGCATCACGGCGCCGGAGAGGTTGTGACCGCCGCAGGTCTTCGCCTTCTCGACGACGGCAACGGGCACCTCGCCGAGCGACTCCATCAGCTCAGGGTCTTCCGCGAGCAGCTGCATCAGCCGGTTCGCGCAGGCAAGCCCGGCGGTGCCACCACCGATGATCGCGACACCAACATCGATGCGCTCATCCTCGTGATCCAGCGGCGTCTTGACGAACTCGTCGATCAAGTCCACTGGCGGCGGATATTCGAACGGAGCAACCATGCCGTTTTTGACCCCTGAACTCATGAAATTAAAAGCCTCTCGTAGTCCTTCGCTCGGGCGGTTTTCACCCGGAATTTCGTGCGCGAATATATCGCACAGGCGGGTGTGCGCAGGCGGAAAGCCCGGCGCGGAGCGGAGTCCGGCGCCGGGCAAATCGCCGTGTTACTCAGCTACGGAAGTAGCAGAGGTTCGTGCTGTGATCGCACCACAGCCAGTGCCAATGCCCTTCGACTTTCAGCTGCAACGTCGTGTCGTGGTTCGCATCGGTGGTTGCGTTTTGCATGCCACTCACATGCGCCGACGAATTGCAGCCGAGCGTCCAACCCGTGCCACCAGAACCGACCCACGTGTACGTACACCCAGCCAGAACTGAGTCGTAGGGAACCGAGTGAGCCTCGGCCGGTCCGGCGAGTACGCCGGCAGCCAGAGCCCCAATCGCAAACAGCACGCAGATGGTCTTGCGCGAGTGAATCATTTCGTCACCTTTCGGATGTTCGCTGCGATCCCGTTGAGCCGCAGCTTTCGCGCGAGCACCCCGGGGCAACGTACCCGCGGTACCCGGGAGTAGTCGAAAGGCAGAGAAATTTCTCTGAACGCGGATTCAGAGCGCGGCGGGCACTAGATGCAGAGTGGCCCGCGTTTCTTGCCGCCCTTGCGCCAATCACCCACGCCAGAGTTGTCGTACTTGGCGTTCACGATTGTTTTTGCGCCGTGCTTGATCACGACGCCAATGTGCAGGCAGGCATCTTTGCCGCCGACCTTGATGTAGCTGTGCGTGATCGACTTGGTCATCTCCACCAGCAACAGGCCTACGCCACTGCCCCAATCGCCGCCCACCGTGGCTTTGAGGCCGAATCTGTGCGGCAGGGATTTCTTGGCCGCGACGGCTTCGAGCGGGTCGCACGGGTCGAAGCCCTGCAGCTCGAACGAAGGCGCACCATGCGTCAGCTTTCCCCTGCGCTTGACCTGGTACGAGATCCGCGCCGTCAGCGGTGTCGCGTCGGTTTCCGTCGCGCATTTGTAAGTCCAGTTGAGAATCGGATACTGCGGCGGCAGATGCCCGACGTGCAACGACTTGGGCCACTTGTATTTCTTCGGTGGCGTGAGCTTCAGTGGTTCGCCTGCCGAGCCGTGCAGCTCAACGACGGCCGAGGCGGTGCACGTCTGCGTGTAGCCGAACGTGTCGACGAACGACTGGGTCCAGGTTGCCGTAGCCGTGAACGGGCCTGCCTGCGGCGCAGAGATCAGAAACCCGAACCGTCCCGACCCGCTCACCCTCGCTGGAACCGCGGTGTATCCGGCAGGGACTGAGAGCTGAACGTTCGTGGCGCCGTCAGCGCTTATTTGGATCGCGCGCAACGTCGGAAACCCGATCGGCACGATTGAGCGGGTGATGTTCGAGGCCGTCCCGCCGGTGTCTGGGGCGCAGTCTGCGGCGGCCGCGGGTGACACCAGTACAAGCAGGAGAAACGCGATCGCCGCGACGTACACGGCGACGCTGCGCCTGATTGTTTGCCCCGCCCCCATTGCGAGGTTCAGCATACGCTTCGAGTGGCGGGCCCGGCCTATCGGTCTTCGCCCAGCTCGCGCAAGAGCCGCAGATCGGGCAGTACCGCGCGGTCTTTGGGGCGGTCCGCGTCTTCCTTGGAGCGGATCACCGAGTCGAGTGACGCGACTCTGATCGTGATGCCCTCGCCCACGTCTATTTCGGTTGAGCCCTTCGCGGCACTCGCGAAGTCGTTCATCGATCGCGGTTCGAAAATGATGTCGAGCTGGCCGAACTTTGTCGTGAGGTTCCAGAGCCTGGCCCGCTCAAGCAGCTTCGGGTCGTCGGGCAGTTCGATCGGGTCTTCGTCGTCACTGACATAGATGCGCGCTTCGAGTGCTTTTAGCGCCGACGAAAGTCGCTCGAGATTGTCGCCGCGCTCGCTGGGGACGATGTCGAGGTCGAATGTTGCGTGAGGCGATCCGTGGACCGTGGCGGCGAAGCCGCCGATCACGATGAAGTCGACGCTGTGTGCCGTAAGCGCCCGGACCAGTTCGAGGGGATTGAACTCGCTAGGCGGCACGCTTGCCATTCGCGCGCGCACGCTCGATGAAGCGCACGGCGTTGGTCAGCTGTTGGACGCGCTGTTCTGGCGTTAGTGCGAGCTGGTTTTTCAGCTGGATACGACGTTCTCGATCGACTGGGACGAGTGTTGTGTCGAGTTCGAAGCCGCACGCGAGCAACGCGGCTGATGTGGTGCTTGTTCCAGCGTCAACTTCGCCGGATTCCCAGCGTGCGATTGCTGGCTGTTTGGTGCCCAAAGCGTCCGCTAGTTGCTTTTGGCTGAGGCCTGCGCGGAGACGGGCGTCGCGGATGAGGATCGAGGACTTCATCCATCAACTATAACATTATAGTTATATGGCTGGCTCAATTCGCCGGAGGATCTCCTTCATCGCGTCGTTGATTTCGTCGCGATCCAATCCACTATGCGAGCCAATTCCCGAACTCATCGCACCAGTCTCCGTATCCGTGCGCCTCCCCTTCGCTGCCTGTGATTAGCAGCACGAGTGAGGCCTCCCGAGGTGTGAGGATTCCCCCCTGTGCCTGAACCCGAACCGACCCGTTCCAGGCTTCGTGCAGTTGGTTCCTCCGGTACATGCCGCCGGGGTTGAACACCGGCCCAACATACTCAATCAAACGCCCGGTTCCGCGGTCTCGGCTTCGAACTGCTCTTGAATTGCGGAGATCTTTTGTTCAGTTTTGGTCGATGGCTTCAACTTCGCCGTGGCAACTCGATCCAGTGAGTACGCCGGCGCCTCTCGGACACCAATCCGACGACGCTGGTCGTCGATCTTCCAAAATTCCACAATGTTGATCCCACGTCGACGAGGTTCCATAAACAGGGCAAAATCAAGCGTGTATGCCTCGAAGCGGCCGGTTCGACCGGAAGCGGCTGACGTGTCGGATTCGATGATGTGGATCAATTTGAAGTCCATCAATTGCTGAATGACTTCGTGCTCAGCCTCATGTGTCGTGACTTCGTCCTGACTCACTAGGAATCCAGTCTTGCTCTCTTCCTTGAGACAGAACTCGACGAGGTCAAGGAGAACCCCTTCAATCGCGTCGGCGTCACCGGCGACATCGTCCCGCAGCTGCTTCAGCTTGGTGCGATACGAAACACGACTCGCGCCTTTGTACACCGCACTCGGGGTCACTCGATCGCGCCCTGACGCCCGTGCCGCTTCGACCGCTTCGACCAGTGTCGTCAAGTAGTCACGGGGAACCCCGCCTGACGCCAATGCAAGGTGCAGCAATCCGTCAGGACTGATGAATTCGGACGCCGAATTGATACCCACAGACTGAGCAAGAGAATCCAACATCAAATCCAGATAGCTCTGGGTCGCTTCGACATCCTCAAACGTTCGATCGAGACTTATCTCCTCGACATCTTGTGCGAGCTCGACGCCGATTGCTTGCCCTTCGTGGCGAAGCAGACGCGTTCGATGTCTCACCGTGCCGATCTTCAGATAGAAATTGGTGCCCCTCAGCAATCGGTGCAGGTAGTCGACGATGTCCGGTTGGACAGACTGGTGAAACAGGTAGAAGTCGTCGACGATGACCGCGCCGGAGGGGCTATTGGACCGTTCGAGGCAGTCGACCACCACCCTTTTGTAGTCAGGCAAATGGCGCTGCAATGCGTCGAGCTTCTTAGCGGTGAATACCGAAGTCGTGCCGCGGCTTTCCGTCGAACCAAAGTCACCGGTCACCGATGCGGCTGGACCATCGAGCTTGAAGCCGCCTTTGGCCTGTTCTTCGAAACCACTCTGCTCGGTGACCCGAGACTCCTCGGCCATATCTAGCAGCTGGCGCAGCTCCTTGATCTGTTGTTTTGCTTCGCGGGGTCTGCGCGATGAGATCCGCTTGAAAAAGTTCCCGGATGGTTCGCTGACCTTTTCGGTGATATCGAGAACCAGCCGAATTAGCACGTCTGGAAATCCGAGCATCTTGATCTCGTCGGCGTCGACGTAGATTGAAAAGATGTCTTTCTCGGAAGCAACTTGCCGATGAAAATGGACGAGCAGACACGACTTGCCGGAGCCCCGGCGTCCGAAAATGACCTGATGCTGCTTGGAGGCGACTCGGTCGATATTGCCCGCGAGGTCAACATAGATCGGGTCATGGTTTGGACGGACCCGGAAGCTGTCCTTAATGAGCGTCACCAACTTGCCGAGCTTCGGGTCGTCGACCGAGATACTCATTGGCGCACCCTACATCACAGATCGCCCGGTATCACGTGTCTTGACGCCCACTCGGCGAGCACGTCCCTTCTGGGGCATGACAGATGCCCACTTCCAACAAGGAGTTTTGGTGCTCGAACGTCGGCTCACGATTTGACGGAGTTCTGCGGCATCCCTACGCGTACATATGTTCCCGTTCGTCCATCCGAAGCCGCTGATCTACTAGGGAGATGAACCGTCCATCAATGGAGCGCCGCTCGCTCGTCTTCTGGCCGGGAAACAATGGCCAAGACCACCTGAAGCAAATAGATCCACGTGTGGTTTCAGCGATCGCGATTCGTCTGGCCAATGCGCCGTTCGTTGCCGAGATGATTGCGGACGCCCGTAAAGAGGGTCTCGGTGTCTATCTCGACGGAGAAGCGTGGCGCAATCAGTTTCCTCCCGAAGACGGCAATCGAACGAACCGCTTCCAGATGATGCCGTACTGCTTCGGCGTTGATGTTCTCGACCCTGAATCTACGGCTTTCAGCGCCGAAGCTATCGTCGAATATGCGACCTCCTACTTGCTCTGGCAAGACCGACACCACGGCACGATCCTCGCTACACCGGGGCATATCGGACGCTCGTCGACCGGTCAGGCAAGGCAGCTCGATCTGCGCCTCGCAGAAGCAGCGATCCGAATCTTCAACGAACTTGGACTCCGCCAGCCCGATCCTGCTACCCCTACGGGATCGGAATCGTCACTGTTTGCCACGATTTCTCTGAACGCCCGAACCATGCAAGGCGAGGAGTGCGCAGTTCTTGTTGACATGTATGCGCACCTCGATGTGGATGGCTTCATCGTCAATATCTTCAACTTCGAGGATGGCAAAGGCTCTTACGCGACAGTGCGTGAATTGACGATGGCACTCCAGGCCGCCTCCGGCAAACCGGTGATCCTTTCAGGCGCAGGCCACCTCTGGCAGGCTTCTCTCGCGGGCGGCCTTGCCGCGGTGGTCGCTGGCCCCGAGCGCATGAAGCTCACGTACGCCACTCAGCCTTTCGAAGAAGGATCGGATGATGAGGAAAAGGGTGCGCCGTTTGGTGTCTGCCTGTACCGTCGAGAGATCCTTGGAATGATCGAGCTCGGCAAGAAGGGCGATCTCAAGATTGCCCGCTCTTTTAAGCGCTGGCCTTGCAAATGCGGTTTCCACGAGCCCGACGCTGAAAAGCTGAGCAAACCTGAGCGCCTGCGGCACAACGTACACGCACTCATGCGGGATGCTCGCACCGCGGTTTCGGGGGATCACCGCGCGGCAACCAAGCGTCTTGCTCATCGGATCGAAACAGTGCGCCGCAACCGCAAGAAACTCGGTGTCGCCGAGCTACCGGCTGCTTGGTCGGTAGTGAGTGACCCTGCCGCGAATTCGCGGAAGCGCCGCAGCGCATAGGCCTCCTAAGCGGGCCTAACTCAGCTTCGAGCCAGCGCCCGGAAAGCCCACTCGGTCATTGTCAGACCTTGCGCCGCCGCGGCCGTTTCCCATGAGATGGCGAGTGGCAGCGTCAAAAAGTCGAAGCCAGCGATCACTGCAATTGGGTCGTCTGCGCGATCGGTGAGGCGAATGGGCAAGTTCAAGCAGGTTTCGGCACCCGCGTCGATCGAGATTGCCTGACTTCCATAGAGAAGGCTCCGCAGATATGCCGACGATGTCGGACTGAGCCGGCCATGAATCGGAAGATCAAGTTCCCCTTCACAGCGACTCAACAGAATTTCAGCGCTGCACCACGTTGATGTCTCAGCTACTAGCAATGAGTACTCGAGCGCAATCGACGCTACAGCCGTTTCCGTCATCCGATGACAAGTTGCGGCTTCCTTGAGCGATTTGAGAAAAGCCGCGTCGGCCACCTGCCAGGGACGCCGATGATCCGACGGGCGCGCGACAGCATTGCCGAGGCGTGCCGGGGCGACGGCGACGCCGAAAGCCGCTCCTGGTTCGAATGCGACCGAATCGAAGGACTCGGGCTGCTCGCGCGCGTGAAGGGGAATAACGTTGATTGGAGTAGTTATGTCCAAATTATGGACAAAACTACATGAACGAGAGGACGCGTCGCCTGCTCGATCTCGCGGCCGACAGGGTCGCCTTCCGCGTGCTCATGCAGCTAAGGGGAGGGGCTCTAACCGAGAGCGAGATCGGCGAACGCGAGGATCTCTCTCACCGCACCGTCTACAGCCGGCTGGTGAAGCTCTCTGAGCTCGGGTTGATCGCCTCCCGAGAAAGCGTTGCGGGACTTGCCTGCAGGCCCGCGCGGAGGTGGGAATTCGTAGGCCTCCAGGAATTCGACGAGCTGTTGGAGGTAGCCGCCGCCATCGAGCAGCGCCTTTCAGCGACTGGCGCCTAACCTCGTCGGTGAGGGCGCATGATCAGCTCGAACAGTTGGACCTACGAAACAGAGCCCTCTTCCGGACTTGAACCGGAGACCCCTTCCTTACCATTGCGCCGGGGCTGGCCATGGCAGGGATCAGCGGTACACGGAAACCGCATCTTTACGGGGAATGCCTGGGCACGGATGCCCTGGCATCCCTCGGTTGGACCGATTGACGTACGCACAAGGTACGCAGCAAAACGGCGCGCGTTGCTTCGAAATCACTTGCGGTATCAACGTCGATCTCTCGGCCGTCGCACTCGCGGCCCCTTTGCGCGGGCTCCCCTCGGCAGGTTTGCGGGCAACTTCACTTCGCCATCTGCGGTCACCGTCCCGCCGACGAGTACCACCGCGCCCAAATACCGCCCTACAGAACGACAGCCAGCGTCACCGTGAGGCCGCTTCAGCCCACCCTTAATGATCAAATCGAGCCGCGGCGATGGCCGCTGGATGATCTCTAGGAACGCCAGTACTGCGAGTTCGGGCCGTTCCTCGCGTTTGGATCTGCGTAGCGCCCACTTGGCGGCATTGAACGTAGTCAACACGCGATCCTCATAGACGTCCGGATCGGCGTGATCGGGGACAGACTCCACTACAGCGCGAAGATGATCCTTATTCAGCGTCATCGGGTTCATCAAGTAGGAATCTTTGGTCAAAGGATTTTCGATGCAGGCGATCTTTTGAATCA